>JACCYY010000362.1 GCA_013696235.1 Sporichthyaceae bacterium
GTCGCGCTGGTCCCGGTCGGGGAGCTGGCGGACAGCGACACGCCCCTGCTGGAGGTCGTCCGGGCCGGTGCGCCCAACCTGCCGATGGACCAGATCTTCCCGTTCATCTCGATGTTCGCGGTCGCCAACTCCGCCTTGATCAACATGCTCATGGCGAGCCGTCTGCTCTATGGCATGTCCAAGCAGCGCGTGCTCCCGCCGTTCCTCGGCAAGGTCCACCCCATCCGGCGAACCCCGTGGGCGGCGATCATCTTCACGACCTTGATCGCATTCGGCCTGATCTCGTACGTCTCCAGGGCGAACGACGATGCGATCTCGGTGCTCGGCGGGACCACGGCGTTGCTGCTGCTCGGCGTGTTCACGATCGTCAACATCGCTGTCCTCGTGCTCCGGAAGGACACCGTCGATCACGACCACTTCCACGCCCCGTCGGCCCTTCCGATCGTCGGGGCGATCGCTTGCGCCTACCTGGTCGGCCCGTGGACGGGTCGTGATACGGCGCAGTACAAGGTCGCCGGCCTGCTGCTCGTCCTCGGCGTCCTGCTCTGGGTGGTCACCTGGTTCGCCAACAAGGCTCTCCGCGCTCCGCACGAGGTCACTGACGCCGACAACCTGGACACCCGCGGCCCCGTGAACTGAGTGGCCCCGCTCGAACCGTCGACGAAGGAGACACATGCCCACGGGATACGGCATCGCCAGCTACGGCGGCCCAGAGGTGCTCGAGGCGATGGATGTCCCGAAGCCCGCGCCTGGCGCCGGTGAGGTGCTCGTCGCCGTACGCGCCGCCGGGGTCAATCCGGTGGACTGGAAGATCCGGGAGGGTTACCTCGCCGAGCACATGCCGATGGACCTGCCCGCGATCCTCGGCCGCGAGGTGGCCGGTGCGGTCGTCGAGGTCGGGCAGGACGTCGACGACTTCTCGGTGCACGACGAGGTCCTCGGCACCGTCGTGCCGGGATCCGGCGGGTACTCCGAGTACGCGTTGGTGACGGCGAGCAGCGCCACCAAGAAGCCAGTCCAGGTGTCGTTCACCGACGCTGCCGCGTTGCCGGTTGCCGCCGGCACGGCGTACGACGCCGTCCAACAGCTGGAGCTGGGTGAAGGCGAGAGCCTGCTGATCAACGGGATCGGCGGTGGGGTCGGCGTCGTCGCCGCACAGCTGGCGCGCAATCTTGGCGTCTTCGTGATCGGCACCGGCAGTGAGGAGAAACGCGAGCTGGCCGAGTCCCTCGGCGCGACCCTCGTGACCTACGGCGACGGTGTGGCCGACCGGGTCCGCGAGATCATGCCGGACGGGGTGGACGCGATTCTCGACCTCGTCGGCGGTGAGTCGCTCCGCGCCATCGCCGGGCTGGCCTCCGACCGCTCCCGCGTCCTGACCACCACCGACCCGGCCACCGCGGCCGAGCTGGGCGGCGGTGGGGTGGAGCGCGACGGCAGCGGTGCCGTGCTGGCCGAGATCGCGCAGCTGGTCGCCGACGGCAAGCTCGATCCGCACGTCACCGACGTTGTCCCGCTCGAGCGGTCGGCCGAGGCGCTGGCCAGCGTCGAGTCGGGCCACGCCCGCGGCAAGATCGTCATCGAGGTGCCGTAGGCCGGACAGACCGGCCGGTCGATGGGAAGGCGGTGGCCGCGCGGGCTGAACGTGCTCGGCCTGGTTGGCTGCCTCGTGCTCGTCATCGCCCTGCCCCTCGCCTCGGTCGGTATCGGCTTGGCCGTGTTCGCGGTCGGGGCGGTCGACCGGGCGGTCGCGCTGGCCCGCCGATGAGCCTGAGGCTGGCCACGCAGATCACGCGTGCACGGCTGCGGGCTGGGAACCGGCGACCGCGGTCACCGGCTGGGCGAGGGGCGAGCCCGAGGCGTCCCGGCGACCGCTCGCCGGGGGCAGGTCGACCGGGGCGCCGCTCCCGGCTCCGGCCCTCGCCGGACCGGGACCTGCCCATCCCAGGCTGAGGGCATCCTCCCCGCGAAGGAGGCGATGGCAGCGCACACCACTGGTCCCGCGCCCCTTCGCCGGGTAGTCCTCGTACGGGGTGACCTTGGCTGACCCCGCCTCGGTACCGGGGAGCGCTGCCCTCGAGCCGGCGATCGTGACGACCACCGCGCCGCCCGCGTCCGGACTGGTCACGCCGAAGAACACCGCCCGCGCACCCGGGGACAGCCGGATGCCGGCCATGCCACCGGCCGCCCGGCCCTGCGGGCGTACCGCGGTGGCCGGGAAGCGGAGCAGCTGGGCGTCATCGGTGATGAAGACGAGGTCCTCGTCGCCGGTCTCGAGCTCCACGGCGCCGATCACCTCGTCGCCGTCCTTGAGGCCGACCACCTCCCAGGCGTCGCGGCTCCCGGGGTAGTCCGGCGTCACCCGTTTGACGACGCCCTGGGCGGTGCCGAGCGCGACGCCAGGTGCGTCCGGGCGCAGCGAGGCGAGGGCAAGCACTCGCTCACCGGTTCCGAGCCCCAGGAACTCGCTGATCAGCGCGCCACCGGACAACGACAGGGGGCCTGCGGTCGCGGGGATGGCCGGCAGGTCGAGCACCCCGAGCCGGAGCATACGGCCGTGCGAGGTGACCACGGCGATCTCGCCGCGCGCGGTCGTCTGCACCGCACTGCGGAGCACGTCGTGCGCAGCGCGTCCCGCACCGCCGGACAGCTCACCCGCAGCCGTACGGGCGAGCAGCCCGGTGGCCGAGAGCAGGGCCCAGCACGGGTCGTCGGCAACCTCGAGCGGCGCGCTGGACGGTCGGATGACGCCGTTGGCCTCCAGCAGCACGGTGCGACGGGGTGTCCCGTACGCGGCGGACACGGCGGCGAGCTCGTCCGAGACTGTGGTCCGGAGCAGCTGCGGGTCATCGCGCAGGGTCCGGAGTGCCTCGATGTCGGCACCGAGCTCGTCGCGCTCGCGCTCGAGCTCGAGCCGGGACAGCCTGGTGAGCCGGCGCAGGCGCAGCTCGAGGATGTAGGACGCCTGGACCTCCGACAGGTCGAACACGTCCATGAGACGCGACCGGGCGACGTCGGCGTCGTCGCTGGACCTGATCAGCTCGATCACCTCGTCGATGTCGAGCAGCGCCACGAGGAGGCCGGTCACGAGGTGGAGGCGTTCCTCGCGGCGGGCCAGGCGGTAGGCGGTGCGTCGCTGGATGACCGCCAGCCGGTGCTCGACGTACTCGACCAGGAGCTCACGCAGGCCGAGGGTTCGCGGCTGCCCGCCGACCAGCGCGACGTTGTTGATGCCGAACGTGTCCTCGAGCGGGGTGAGGCGGTAGAGCTGCTCGAGCACGGCGTCCGGGTTGAAGCCGCTGCGGATCTCGATGACCAGGCGTAGGCCGTTCGCCAGGTCGGTGTAGTCGTTCACGGCGGCGATGCCCTGGAGCTTCTTGTTCTGGACCGCGTCCTTGATCCTCTCGATCACCTTCTCCGGCCCGACCAGGAACGGCAGCTCGGTGACGA
>JACCYY010000375.1 GCA_013696235.1 Sporichthyaceae bacterium
TTCTTCGACGCCGCGAACCAGGTCAAGCGGACGATCTACACGTACGGCCACCGCAACGTCCAGGGGCTCGCGCTGCGCAAGGGCAACCAGATGTGGTCAGCGGAGCACGGACCGGACCGTGACGACGAGGTGAACAAGCTCAAGGCCGGCGGCAACTACGGCTGGAACCCAGTGCCTGGCTACGACGAGTCCGTCCCGATGACCGACCACTCGCTGCCGGGTCGCCAGATCGACGCCAGGTGGAGCTCGGGCTCGACAACCATCGCGACCAGCGGCATGGCGTGGCTGAAGGGCAACACGTGGGGTTCGTGGGAGGGCCGGCTCGCGGTGGCGGCACTGGCCGGGAGCGAGCTCCGCCTCCTCGAGTTCTCCCCCGACGGCCAGCTGATCAGCCAGCTCTCGATCGCTGAGTTCGACGGCGACTTCGGCCGCCTCCGTGCCGTCCAGCTCGGTCCGAACCGCAACCTGTTCGTCACGACCAGCAACGGCGGCGGCAACGACCGTGTCCTCAAGGTCAAGCCGCAGGCCTGACGCGGCGGACCTTCAGGACCGGACCGCCGGTCTCGATCAGGTCGACCGCACGGGCGGGTCGCTGGTCGGTTCGACGTCCCTCGTCGGCGCCCCAGACCGGGCCGGCTCCTCGGCGCCGTGGTCGGTGGGCAGCATGAGCACGGAGTCGCTGCCGAGCTTGGCCACCGAGGCGGTCAGCCGCTCGAGCGGTCCCTGCCCGAGGGCGGTCCGCCAGACGGCGCCGATGACGATCGCCGCGGCGACGTGCAGCCAGTAGAGCGAGGGCGTCCCACGCTCGGGGCCGAGCTCGAGGTGCAGCGCGACGACGTGGGCGGAGTAGAACGTCAGCGTCATGGTGCCGGCCGCGAAGACGATCCCGAGGACGCGGGGAGCGAGGCGCCCGACCGCGAGCGCGAGCCCGAGCACGAGCAGCGCCGTCCCGATCGTGTGCAGCAGGTCGAACGGCGTGGTGCTGTGCGGCGCCACGATCGTGAGCCACCACCAGGACGTGGTCGGTGTCGTGCCGAAGAAGCCGTGCGCCAGGAGGAGGTCCAGCGAGCCCGGCGGGCGGGTGAAGCGTGACTCGACCGCCGAGCGCGGCAGGCTGTCATCGAGGATGGCGAACACGTCCGCGTTGCCGGTCAGCAGCCGCGACATCACCCACGTCGCCAGCGCGAGCGCCGCACCGCCGAGGGCGAGGTTGCGCGCGACCCGGAGGTTCCCCAGCGCGAGGCGCCCGACGGCGAGCCCAGCCAGCACGTACGCGAGCCACGACACCGCCGGGTAGTAGCCGGTGAACGTGATCTCGGCGAGCAGGATGTGTGGCTCGGTCACGAGCTGGTCGAGCGAGGCGACCGTGTACGTGGGGGCCGGCAGGAGCGGCCGCACCAGCTGGCTGAGCACTGGCGCCCCGACCGCCCAGACGGCAGCGAGCACGCCGAGCGCGCGCCAGCCGAGCCCGAGGAACGGCAACGCAAGCAGGAACAGCACGCCGTAGTAGGCCAGGATCACCGCCACACCTGAGTCCAGCCCGCCGAGGACGAGCCCGATGGCGGCGATCACCGCGGCCCGAAGCGCGATGCCCACCCGGGCGGCGGCAAGCCGACGACCGCGGAACGGGTGCTCACGACCGGTCACCAGCGCGAGGCTCACGCCGGCCAGCACGGCGAACAGCGCTGCCGACCGTCCGCCGGCGAGCTGCTGCTGCCACGGCACGTACGCCCCGGTGGCCGGATCGACGCTGGGCAGGATGTGCGTCGCCATCATCCCCAGGAGCGCCAGGCATCTCGCGATGTCGACGCCGACGATGCGGGCCGCCCGGCGGAACGGACCGGCGTCGGCGGTCACGCCGGGAGCTGCGGAGGCGGTGGTCATGCCGACCATCGTCACCCAGGCCGCCTCGTCACGCACAGCACCGTCAGGTCACGAAGCCACCGGGCGCAGCTTCGCCTAAGGTCGGCAGTCCTACGGCAGACCCGCCGTGCGGCAGACACCAAGGAGCGCGCGTGCACGCCACCCTCATCCACGGCCCCCGCGACATCCGGTTCGAGCGGGTCGACGACCCGGCCATCCAGCGGCCGACCGACGCCGTGGTCCGGGTGGTCGCAAGCTGCGTCTGCGGCTCAGACCTCTGGCCGTACCGCGGGGTGCAGCAGACCGACGAGCCGTCGCGGATCGGTCACGAGTTCGTGGGCATGGTCGAGGCCGTCGGTGACGCTGTCCAGACCGTACGGGTCGGCGACTTCGTCATCGCACCGTTCGCGATCAGCGACGGCACCTGCGTCCACTGCCGCAACGGGATCACGACGTCTTGCGACAACGGCGAGTGGTGGGGTTCCGAGGACGACGACGGGTATGTGGTGGACGGTGGCCAGGGCGAGATCGTCCGGGTCCCGCTGGCGGACGGCACCTTGGTGGCCACGCCGGACGTCCCCGACGACGCGATGATCCCCGACCTCCTCACGCT
>JACCYY010000376.1 GCA_013696235.1 Sporichthyaceae bacterium
GTGAACCCGTACGTCGAGGTGGTCCAGCACGAGACTCGGCTGGACTCGACCAACGCGTTGAAGCTCTTCGAGCCCTACGACCTCGTCGTCGACGGCACCGACAACTTCGCAACGCGGTACCTCGTGAACGACGCCTGCGTGCTGCTCGGGAAGCCCTCCGTCTGGGGCTCGATCTTCCGGTTCGACGGCCAGGCCAGCGTGTTCTGGGCCGGCGCCCCCGCCGGCGGGCCGTGCTACCGGTGCCTCTACCCGGAGCCGCCACCTCCGGGCCTGGTTCCCTCGTGCGCCGAGGGCGGGGTGCTCGGCGTGCTGTGCGGCGTGGTGGGGTCGGTGCTGGCGACGGAAGCGATCAAGATCATTACCGGGGTCGGCACGTCTCTCGTCGGCCGCCTCCTGCTCTACGACGCGCTGGACCTGACCACCCGCGAGGTGCGCGTCGCCAAGGATCCTCAGTGCGTCGTCTGCGGCGACCACCCGACCGTCTCCCGCTTGATCGACTACGAGGAGTTCTGCGGCATGACACCTGATGGGCAACCGGACCCTGGCGGCCAGGGTGCCGACGACACGATCTCGCGCGCCACGATCGACGTGCACCAGCTCAAGGCGATGATGGATCGCGGGGAGGACTTCATGCTCGTCGACGTCCGCGAGCCGTACGAGGCGGAGATCGTCTCCATCCCGGGCGCGGTGCTGGTGCCGAAGGGTTGGATCATGGAGGGTTCGGCGCTCGGGCAGCTGCCGCGGGACAAGCAGGTGGTGCTGCACTGCCGCTCCGGCAGCCGCTCGGCCGACGCGCTTGCCGTGCTGCACGAGGCCGGCTTCGACGACGCCGTGCACGTCGGCGGTGGTGTCCTCGCGTGGGTACGCGAGATCGAGCCGCACAAGCCCACGTACTGACCGCTGCATCGGGTCCCCGCGGTGGACGACGCGTACGTCGAAAGCGTGCTGGCCGCGGTCGAGGCGATCCCGCCCGGCCGGGTCATGGCGTACGGGCAGGTCGCGGAGTACGTCGGGCGGGGCGGGCCGCGGCAGGTGGGCGCGATCATGAGCGCGTACGGGAGCGCGGTGCCGTGGTGGCGCGTGGTCACCGCGACCGGCCGCCTCCCTCCTGGCAGCGAGCGCCGGGCGCTGGAGCACCTGCGGGCCGAGGGGACTCCCCTCCGCGGGAGTGGCCGGGACGTCCGGGTCGACATGCGCCGCGCCACCTGGGACGGCCGCCGGACCTGAGCACGCAGCGCCGTCTGGCACGGGGTGGCCCGGTGCCACACCTCTTGGGCACAGGGCCACAGGGCCACCCCGTGCCAAACGCGGGTTTGGCACGCCGTCACCCGGGTGACCCCTGAGCCCCGGTTTCGTCGGCCGGTCGTGGTGGGATGGCGCGCGATGAGCACCTCGACCGCGACCGTCAGCGGCGCCCCGAGCAAACAGCCGGGCCGGCCGGCGTACCGCCTGGTCCGAACGTCGATCGAGCCAGCCCCGGCCCCGGAGCTCGACCCGGCCCAGCAGGCAGTCGTCGACCACCGCGGCGGGCCGTTGCTCGTGCTCGCCGGCCCCGGCACCGGGAAGACGGCGACGTTGGTCGAGGCGGTCGTCGACCGGGTCGAGCGGGGGGGACCCGGCGGGACGCCGCTGGACCCGAGCCGGGTCCTCGTGCTGACGTTCAGCCGAAAGGCCGCGACCGAGCTGCGCACCAGGATCACCACGCGCCTCGGGCGGACGACCACGAACGCGCTCGCCTGGACTTTCCACGGGTTCTGCTACGCGCTCCTGCGCCAGCACCAGACACCAGAACGTTTCCAGGACCCGACCCGGCTGCTCTCCGGGCCCGAGCAGCACGCGGTCGTGCGCGACCTCCTGCTCGGCTCGGTCGAGGTGGGGACCGCCCGCTGGCCCGAGGATCTGCAGGGTCTGCTCGACCGGCGCGGGTTCGTCGAGGAGGTCCGCCGCCTGATCGCCCGGGTCCGCCAGCTCGGTCTCGACCCCGTGGACCTGGCCGAGCTCGCCCGGATCGAGGGCCGGCCGGACTGGTCGGCGGCTGCGGCGTTCTGCCAGGAGTACCTCGACGTCCTCGAGCTTCGTGGCGTCCTCGACTACGGCGAGCTGGTCCGCGGTGCGGCCGCACTCGCCGGCGATCCCGCTGTCCGAGCCGAGCTGCGCAGCGCGTACGACGTCGTGCTGGTCGACGAGTACCAGGACACGGACCCGGCTCAGGAGGAGCTGCTGCGGCACCTGGCCGGCGACGGCCGCGAGCTCATCGTCGTAGGCGACCCCGACCAGTCGATCTACGCGTTCCGCGGCGCGGACGTGTCGAACATCCTCCAGTTCCCCGACCGCTTCCAGACGGCGTCTGGTCAGCCGGCGCGAGTCCTGGTGCTGCGGACTTCGCGACGTGCCACTGGTGATCTGCTCGCGCGATCCCGAGGGATCGCCGAGCGCATCCCGCTGCCGGGACTGCCGGTCGCGGAGATCCGCCGGCACCGCGCGCTCGTCTCGGTCGATGCACCGGTCGATGCACCGGTCGACGCGCCGGTCGACGCGCCGGTCGCGGCGCCGGTCGACGCCGTCTCGGTGCTGCTCTTCCCGACCGCGGGTGCCGAGGTGGAGGCGATCGCGGACCTTCTGCGGCGTGCGCACCTCGAGGACGGGATCGCCTGGTCGTCGATGGCGGTGCTCGTGAGATCGGGGCAACGCTCGATCCCGACCCTCCGGCGCGCGCTGGCGACGGCCGGTGTCCCGATCGACGTCGCCGGGGACGAGGTCCCGCTCGTCCGGGAGCCGGCCGTGCGCACGCTTCTGCTCGCTCTCGCGTGCGCAGTCGTTCCCGGTCGGCTGACCGCCGAGGCGATCCGCGACCTGCTCGGCTCGCCCCTCGTGGCCACGACGCCGGCCCGGCTGCGGCGGCTGGGCCGCGCGCTCCGTGCGCTCGACCGGGCTCGGGTCACGGACGAGGGCTCGTCGCCACGAGCGTCTGGTGAGCTGCTCCTGTCCGCGGCGACGGACCCGTCCGGGCTCGACGACGTCGACGCGGAGGTGGCTCGTCCCCTCATCCGGCTCCGCGGCCTCCTCGACCGCGTGAGCGCCGTCCACGGCGCGGGCGGCACCGTCGAGGAGGCGCTGTGGGCGCTGTGGTCGGCCACACCATGGCCGCGCCGGCTGGAGGCTGCCTCCTACGCCGGCGGCGCCGCGGGCCGCCGCGCCGACTCGCACCTCGACGCGGTGGTCGCGCTCTTCGACATCGCCGCCCGCGCCGAGGACCGGATCGGACGCGTCGGCGTCGCGGTCTTCGTCGAGCAGGTCCAGGCCCAGCAGATCCCCGCCGACACGCTGGCCGAGCAGTCGATCAGGACCGACGCCGTACGCCTGCTGACCGCGCACCGTGCCAAGGGCCTCGAGTGGGACCTGGTCGTCGTGGCCGGCGTGCAGGAGGAGGTCTGGCCGGACCTGCGCCGGCGCGGCACTCTGCTCTCAGCCGAGCGGGTCGGCCACCTGCCCAGCGGTGAGGCAGTCGTGGCCGAACCGCCGGGCGTGGCGACACTCGTCGCCGAGGAGCGCCGCCTCTTCTACGTCGCGGTCACCCGGGCCCGGCGCCGCCTGGTCGTCACCGCGGTCGCGTCGCCGGACGACGGTGGTGAGCGGGCCAGCCGGTTCCTGGCCGAGCTCCGCGGGCCGGGGATCGACACCGGCACCGACATCGCCGCCACCTCGGCCGGCAGCCCCCCGGATC
>JACCYY010000382.1 GCA_013696235.1 Sporichthyaceae bacterium
TGACGGCGGCCCGATCGGAGTGCTCCTCTGCCATGGCTTCACCGGGACCCCGCAGTCGATGCGGCCCTGGGCCGAGCACCTGGCCGGTCACGGCCTCACCGTGGCGCTCCCGCGCCTGCCCGGCCACGGCACCCGCTGGCAGGAGCTCAACCGGACGACCTGGCGCGACTGGTACGCCGAGGACGAGCGGGCGCTCTTCGCGCTGCGCGAGCGGTGCGACACCGTCGTGGCCATGGGTCTGTCGATGGGCGGCACGTTGGCTCTGCGGCTGGCCGAGGAGCACCGGGACGCCGTCGACGGTCTGGTCCTGGTGAATCCGTCGGTGCACACCGAGAACCGCGTCGCCAGATACCTGCCCGTGCTGAAGCGGGTCCTGCCGTCGGTCAAGGCGATCGGCAACGACATCGCCCGATCTGGCGTCACCGAGCTTGCCTACGCCCGGACACCGCTGCGCGCCCTGCACTCGCTCACGGAGCTGTGGGCGCTGACCCGCGCGGACCTCGCCCTCGTGGTGGCTCCGGTCCTGCTCTTCCGCAGCACGGTGGACCACGTCGTCGAGGCATCCAACAGCGCACTCGTGCTGGCCGGGATCGGCTCGACCGACGTGGAGCAGCGCGTGCTGGCCGACAGCTACCACGTCGCGACGCTGGACCACGATGCGGAGTCGATCTTCTCCGGCAGCCTGGACTTCTCCCGGCGGGTCGCCGCGCTCCGTACGGCAGGATGACCCTGTGCGGGAGAACGGTCTACGGGCTGCGGCCTACGTCGCGGTGATCGACCTGCACCCTCAGGTCGCCGATGTCATGCTCGAGGCCCTCGCCGCCGAGGGCGTAGCGGCCTACGCGGCGCCAGTCGGCAGCGCCCGCGGGATCCTCTTGCCAGCGCAGTTCCCGACCGGACCGCTGGACCGGCTCTTCGTCGACCGGGATGCCTACGACAGTGCTCGCCGGGTCCTCGACCAGAACCTGCCCAGGGCTCGAGCCGAGCTCGAGCCGGCACCGGTCGAGGCGTCGGCCCGGGCCACGACCGGGGACGAAGCCGGGCCCACCGAGGCGCCCGACCACGGCCGCGACCTGGTCGACGACGACACCTGGAGCCGGATCGTCGCGACGTTCCACGGCGATGCGCTCAACCGGCCGGTCGACCAGACCCGCGGCGGCGAGCCGACGGTTGCCGCTGCGGTCGAGCCAGGGCAACCCGGGTCAGGGCAAGCCGAGTCAGGGCCGACCGGCCCGGCCCGCGCCTGGCCGGAGGCGGAGGACCTGGCCGCAGATACCAACGACGCGCCGGCCCTCCGTCGTCCAGGTGGCACGCCGGGTCCCGGCAGCAGCGGCCCGAACCCCCGCGACGAGGAGCACGCATCTGAACAAGACCGCTACGAGCCTCCGCTGCCGCCTCCCCTGCCCGTCGCCGACCAGACCACGCGGCTGGCCTGGGCTGGCGTGATCGGTGGGCCGGTGCTCTTCATCCTCGCGCTGCTGCTCGACTGGGATCTCGCGTCCTGGGCCCAGCTCGCCGGCGTCACCGGACTCGTCGTCGGATTCGTCACGCTCGTCGCCCGGATGCGGGACGAGACCCCCGACGACGATCCGGACAACGGCGCGGTGGTTTAGCCACTCTCGGCTGGTGACGCGGCTCGGGCCGGTCGAGGCAGGCGGAGGACGGCCAGCACGGGCAGGTGGTCGCTGGCGCTCACGAGCTCGGCGTGATCGGGCACGCCGCAGCTTTGCACCGCCACCTCCGGCTCGGCCAGGACGACGTCGATGCGGGCGCGCGGTGTGCGGACGGGGAACGTCGACCAGGCGGCGCCGGTCCCGGCGGTGTCGCGCAGCCCGACCAGGAGCGGCTCCCACTCAGCCGCGGCCGGCGTGGAGTTGAGGTCTCCGGCAACCACCACCGACGACGCCCCGGCTGTGCGCATCTGCTCGGCGATCTCGGCGACCTCCGCGGCGTGGCGGCGACGCTCGGAAGCGTTGAGGCCGAAGTGCGTCCCGACCACCCCGATCGTGGTGCCACCGGCATGCAGGACCGCTGCCGCGCAGCCCCGGGCGGGCAGCCCTGGGGTTCGGCTCAACAGATGATCACCCGCGCTCACCAGGTCGACCCGGGCCGCGCACAGCAGCAGGTTTCCCGCCGCCGGCCGGCCGCCCGTGACGACGTACAGCCCGGCACGTCTGGCCAGCTCGGCCGCCCGCGAGCGCCACCGCAGCCCGACCGGTGCCTCTTGCACGCAGACGACGTCTGGCCGGGCCGCGCTGATCACCCCGGCGACGGCAGCCGTGCCGCTCCGCAACCCGTGGACGTTGTAGGTGAGGACACGGAGCTCGAGCGGCTCGAGCGGCGGCGGCCGGCTGGCCTGGTCGGTCACGGCGCAGTGCGGGCCAGGTCCGCAGCACCCACCAGACCGGCCGAGCTGGCGTGGTCGGCCAGGCGCAGCTCGGCGAACGGCCGGTGCCCCCGTCCGGCTACCGCCGCCTCGTACGCGGCGCGCGCGGGGTCGAGGATGAGCTCGCCGGCGTCAGACACCCCGCCACTGATCACCAGGCACGACGGGTCGAGCACGGCAACGAGATCGGCCAGCCCCTGGCCGAGCCAGCGGCCGATCTCCTCGAATGCGTCGCGCGCGACCAGGTCCCCGTCCTCGGCGGCCGCGGTGACGTGCACGCCCTCGATGCCCTTCGGCGTCCCGTCCCCGAGCGACAGCAGGGTCTCGGCGCGTCCGGGGTCCGCGGCAGCCAGCTCGCGCGCGGTGCGGACCAGAGCGCGACCGCTCGCGTACTGCTCCCAGCACCCGCGGTTGCCGCACGGGCAGAGCAGACCGTCGGGCACGACGCGTACGTGGCCGAACTCGGCCGCGATGCCGAACCCGCCGCGGTGCAGCGCACCGCCGAGGACCATGCCGCCGCCGATGCCAGTGCCGACGGTGACGCAGACGACGTCGTCGAAGGAGCGTCCTGCTCCGAAGCGGTACTCACCCCACGCCGCCGCGTTCCCGTCGTTCTCGATCACCACCGGGATGCCGCACGACTCGCTGAGCTCCTCGCCGAGGTGCTCGTCGCGCCACGCGAGGTTCGGGGCGTAGTAGATGACCGAGCGGCTCGCATCGACCCAGCCGGCGGCACCGACGCCGACGTGCCTGATGTCGTGCTCCTGCCGCAGCTCGGACACCAGATCGACGATGGCCTGCTCGGTCGCCTCGACGTCGGTCGCGGGAGTGGGGCTGCGCAGCTCGGCGACAACGTTGCCGTCATCGTCGACCACGCCGGCGGCGATCTTGGTCCCGCCGACGTCGATCCCGATCGCAAGCGTCATCGCGGGGCGCGGACAGGTTCGGCGACGGGACGGAGGCGGTTCGACACGTCAGCTCTCCGCACGCTTCTTGAGCCCGGCGAGTGCTCGGTCAATGATCACGCGCTCGGCTCGCCGGCGCATCATCCCGAGCATCGGCAAGGCGATGCCGACGGAGAGCCGGTACGTCACCTCGGTGCCACCGTCCGGCGTTGCCCCCAGCTCGTACGAGCCGTCCAGCTCGGTGAGCACCCTGCCCTCGACGAGCGACCAGGTCACCCGGTCGGCGCCGCTCCACTCGTACCGGAGGGTGTACTCGTCCTTGATCACGCCGGCGTCCATGACGAACCTCACCTGAGCGGGTCGACCATCGTTCCCGACCTCGATCACGTCTGCCGAGCGCACCTCGCCGGCCCACTCCGGGTACGCCGCGAAGTCCTCGATGACCGCCATGACGCGCGCCGGAGCAGCGTCGACGGTCGTGCTCGACTCGGTCTGGTCGGCCACGACGATCCTCCGCTCACTCGGTCCACGAAGGCGGGACGTCGGCGACCCTACTCGGCCCGTCGTGTCCGTTGTGCTCCACCAGCGATCGCGCACCCAGTAGCCTCTCGCCACCAGGGAACCGTGTGCAGGGAGAGCCCGTGACAGCCGTCCGCGAGTACAGCAGCCCGTTGCTGGTGCCGACCGAAGAGCACGAGAACCTCACCAGCATCGTGCTCGACAACGCCGCGCGGCAGCCGGCGCGGGTCGTCTACCGCCGGCAGGTCGATGGTGCGTGGGTGGATGTCACGGCCTCGCAGTTCCGGGACGAGGTGCTCGCACTGGCCAAAGGCCTTGCCGCCGCCGGCATCGGGGTGGGTGACCGGGTCGGGCTGATGGCACGCACCCGGTACGAGTGGTCGCTGGTCGACTTCGCAGTCTGGTTCGCCGGCGCTGTCGTGGTCCCGATCTACGAGACCTCATCCGCCGAGCAGGTCGAGTGGATGGTCAAGGACAGCGGCGCGGTGGCGTGCGTGGTGGAGAACGGTACCCACGCGGCGCTCGTCGGGTCGCTTCGAGCCGGCCTGCCGGGTTTGCGCGACGTCTGGACCATCGACGACGGCGACCTCGACGGGCTCGTGACCGGCGGGGCCGGCGTCAGCGACGACGACCTGGGCACCCGCCGGGATGCACTCACGGCATCGACGGTCGCGACGCTGATTTACACCTCCGGGACCACCGGACGTCCCAAGGGCTGCGAGCTGACGCACGGCAACTTCCTGTTCGAGGCACGCAACGCGATCGCTGTCCTCCACGAGGTGCTTGCCGAGGACGGCGAGACGCTGCTGTTCCTCCCCCTCGCCCACGTCTTCGCCCGGATCATCGAGATCGCCTGCCTCATGCGCCCAGTAGCGCTGGCGCACTCGGCGGACGTGACGACACTGCTCGCCGACCTCGCCGCGGTGCGCCCGACGTTCATCCTCGCTGTCCCGCGTGTGTTCGAGAAGGTGTTCAACAGCGCCAGCCAGCGCGCCCACTCCGAGAGCGGGGCCAAGGGCAAGATCTTCGACGCGGCGGCGCAGACTGCGATCGCGTACAGCAAGGCGCTCGACGCCGGCGGCGCCGGTGTCGGCCTGCGGGCGAAGCACGCCCTGTTCGACCGGCTCGTGTACAGCAAGCTGCGCGCCGTGTTCGGCGGCCGGCTCGACTACGCGATCTCCGGCGGCGCACCGCTCGGGGATCGCCTCAGCCACTTCTACCGAGGCATCGGCTTGATCGTCTTCGAGGGGTACGGCCTGACCGAGACGACCGCGGCTGCATGCGTGAACGCTCCATCGGCAATACGGCTGAACACGGTCGGCCGGCCGCTCCCGGGTGTGTCGATCCGGATCGCCGAGGACAACGAGATCCTGGTCATGGGACCGAACGTCCTGGAGCGGTACTGGCAGAACGAGACCGCGACCCGCGAGGCGCTCGACGCGCAGAGCTGGTTCTCGACGGGTGACCTCGGGGAGCTCGACGGCGACGGGTACCTCCGGATCACCGGACGCAAGAAGGAGCTCATCGTCACTGCGACGGGCAAGAACGTCGCCCCGTCGGTCATCGAGGACCGCGTACGAGCGCACCCCCTGGTGAGCCAGTGCGTGGTGGTGGGTGACGGACAGCCCTATGTCGCCGCGCTGATCACCCTGGACGCGGAGGCGCTGCCGGGCTGGGCCAAGCAGCATGGCAAGAGCGGAACGACCCCGGAACAGCTCGTCGACGACCCGGACCTGCAGTCGGCGATCCAGCAGGCTATCGACGAGGGCAACAAGGCGGTCTCGAAAGCGGAGTCGGTCCGCCGCTTCCGGGTGCTCACCGTCGAGATGTCCGAGCAGAGCGGCCACCTGACGCCCAAGCAGTCGCTCAAGCGGCCGGTCATCATGAAGGACTTCGCCGCCGAGGTGGACGCCCTCTACAGCTGAGCCGCGGCCGCTGACGGCGCCGCTCAGGTGGTGAGCGGGATCCGGACCTCGAACCGACAGCCGCCACCCGCGTTGTGGACATCGATCTCGCCGTCGTGCGCCTCGACGATGCCGCGTGCGATCGCGAGTCCCAGCCCCGCACCACTGCCCGCTGCCGGGGTGCGGGCAGCCTCGCCACGGAACGCCACGTCGAACACGCGCGGTAGGTCGAGCTCCGGTATTCCACCGCAGCTGTCGGCGACGACGAAGCAGGCATGGTGGTCGGTGAGCGTGCCGGCGACCTCGACGGTCCCGTCGTCGGGGGTGTGCCGCACGGCGTTGGCGACGAGGTTGTGCAGCACCCGTGCCATCTGGCGCGGGTCGACGGTGATGTGCTCGCCGGGCGATGCCGAGCCGGCCAGGCGTACGCCCCTGGACCGGGCGACCGGGTCGGCAGCGGCGACCGCCTCCGACACCAGGTCGTCGAGGCCCACGCGGTCGACCGCAAGGCGGAGCGCACCGGCATGGATCCGGGACAGCTCGAAGAGGTCGTCGACCATCGTGGCCATGCGGTCGGTCTCGCGCCGGATCCCGCGGTGGTACCGGGCCACCCCGTCCGGGTCGGTCACCACGCCGTCCTCGAGGGCCTCGGCCATGGCGCGAAGACCGGCCAGCGGCGAGCGGAGGTCGTGGGACACCCAGGCGACGAGCTCGCGTCGGCTGGTCTCCAGCGCCTCGGTCTGGTCGCGCGCGGCCCGCAGCCGGCGGTCGGCGATCTGCATCTCCGCCGCCACGACGGCCAGCTCGGCCGGGAGCGGACCGTCCGGAGAGCGGAAGCGCTCCGTGCTGAGCGTCTGAGCGGCATCGGCGAGCGCGCTCGCGTCCTGGCTGACCCGCCGGCCAAGCAGCACGGCGATCACGAGTCCGGCGCCACCGGAGGCGGCGACCACGATGGCCGCGATCCGCGCGTCGTGCGCGGACAGGAACATCGCGTCAGCGACCACGAGCACGCCAGCGAGCACGCTCGCGATCGTGATGGTTGCCAACGTGCCGAGCTGGATGGCCAGTGACCGCTGCCGCAGCCGCATCATCAAGATCCCGCCGAGGAAGCCCACCACGGCGGCGCTGGCCATCGCGATGGCGGCCACCAGGACGAGGTCTGGCAGCCGGATCATGTCGGTACCACGGTTGCCATGGTCGGCTCGTAGCGGTAGCCGACGCCCCAGACCGTCGTGATCCGCTCGGGTCTGGACGGGTCCCGCTCGATCTTCTCCCGCAGCCGGCGGACATGCACCGTGACCGTCGACTGGTCGCCGAACGACCAGCCCCAGACCCGTTCGAGGAGCTGCTCGCGGCGGAACGACTCGCCCGGGTGGCTCAGGAAGAACCCGAGCAGGTCGAACTCCCGCCCGGTGAGCGCCAGCGGGGTGCCGTCGCGCCGGGCCTCGTGGGCCGGGACGTCGACGATCAGGTCGCCGTCCCGGAGCAGCCCGCCGGATACGCCGGCGGACTCCCCGCGGGCCCGCCGGAGCACCGAGGCCACCCGCAGCACGAGCTCGCGCGGGCTGAACGGCTTGGTCACGTAGTCGTCGGCCCCGAGCTCGAGCCCGGTCAGCCGGTCGGACTCCTCACCGAGCGCGGTGAGCATGATCACCGGCACCGGCCGGCGGGCGCGCAGCCGGCGGCAGACCTCGAACCCGTCGATGCCCGGAAGCATGAGGTCGAGCACGACCAGGTCCGGCGTTCGGGCGTTCGCCATGGCGAGCGCGGCCAGTCCGTCGGCGACCGCGTCCACCTCGTGGCCGGCCAGCCGCAGGTACTCGGTGACGACCTCGGAGACGGTCGGGTCGTCCTCGACCACGAGGATCCTCGTGGGCGCTCGCCGTGCGTCGTGCGTCATCGCGCCATCTCCTGGCCCA
>JACCYY010000019.1 GCA_013696235.1 Sporichthyaceae bacterium
CGGCAGCCGGCCAGGTCGACGCCCTCGGTGCTCGCGTACGTGGTGAGGTTGTCCCGGATCGACCGGGCGGGGTCGCCGAGGTGGTCGGACGAGCGGAACGACGCGAGGGCGCTCCAGAGCCCGGACATCTCCGGCAGGTCGTCGAGGTCGACCAGCCACTGGTAGACCCGGTACGCGAAAGCTCGGTGCACCGGCCTCCGTCGCACGTGCCGCACGGTCCCGGTGACGATGGCCGGCACGGACGGTGGGCGCACGATCGGACCGCCGGCGTGCGCCTGGGGCTGCGCCGGCGACGTCGCCGTCGGCGCGCTCACCAAGTCACCCCGAAGTGCGCCGCGGCGGCGACGCCGGACTGACAGCCGTCCTCGTGGAAGCCCCACCCGTGGTAGGCCCCGGCAAACACGGTCGAGCCGGTCGCCAGCTCAGGCAGGCGACGTTGCGCGGCGACCGCCCGGGGCGTGTAGACCGGGTGCGTGTAGGTCATCCGCGCCAGCACCTGGTCGGCGGCCGGCCGATCGGCCGGGTTCAGCGTGACGAGGTAGTCCACGTCGCTGTCGAGGTGCTGGAGGTGGTTCATCCAGTAGCTGACGAGCACGCGGTCCTCGTCGGCGTCGCAGCCGCGCAGGAGGTAGTTCCACGACGCGCGGGCCGCCGGTGCCGACGGCAGCACACTCGCGTCGGTGTGCAGGACGGTCTCGTTGCGCGAGTAGGTGAACGCGTCGAGGACCTCCTGCTCCAGGTCGGTCGGGTCGGTGAGCAGCGCCAGCGCCTCGTCGGCGTGGGTGGCCAGCACGACCCGGTCGAAGGTCCTGAGGTCGTCGGCGTCGTCGTGGACCTCGACACCGTCGGGCTTGCGGGTCACCCCGCGCACCGCAACGCCGACCCGGATCGCGGGGAGCGTCGCAGCGAGCCGGTTCACGTACGAGCGGGAGCCGCCGACCACGGTCGCCCACGAGTCCCGCCCGGCGACCGCGAGCAGCCCGTGGTGGTCGAGGAACGCGAAGAGGTAGCGGGCCGGGTAGCGCAGGGCGTCGGCGTGACCGGTGGACCACACGCAGGAGACGAACGCGAGCGCGTAGTGCCGGACGAAGTACGAGCTGAAGCCGCCGTTGGCGAGGAACTGACCGAGCGTGGCGAGGTCGTCCGGGCCGGTCTCGGCCAGGTAGCGACGGGCGCGGCGGTTGAACCGTTCGACCTGCGCGAGCATGGTCAGGAACCTGGGGCTCGCCGCGCGGCGCGGCTGGGCGAACACAGCGCGGGCCCCCCGGCCGCCGGCGTACTCCAGGCCGCAGCCCTCGCAGCGGACGCTCATGCTCATCTCGGTCGGCGCGACCTCGACCCCGAGCTCGGCGAACAGCTTGCGAAGCTGGGGGTAGGTGCGGTCGTTGTGCACGATGAAGCCGGAGTCGACGCCGACCTTGGCGCCACCGCGACCAGGCAGGTCGTGGGTGTGGGCGTGCCCGCCGAGCCGGTCCTGGCCTTCGTAGAGCGTGACGTCGTGAGTCCGCTGGAGCAGGTACGCGGCGGTGAGCCCGGACACCCCGGCGCCCACGACCGCCACGGCCGGACGTCCGGCGCTGACCTCCGTGCCCTCGGTGCTCACGGTGCTTGTTCGCCGTCGGGGTGCCGGTCGGATTGCCGTGGTGGTCCGGTGACCGCCGGAGGGTCGGGAGGCACCGCCGGCCCGGTGCCGCTCAGGATGCGCCTGACCTGGTCGAGGCGCTGGGCGTAGGTGGCCTCCGCGCCGTGGCGCGTAGGGCGGTAGTACCTCCGGCCGAGGACGGGGTCCGGCGCGTACTGCTGGGGCACCACACCCCGCGCATCGTCGTGGGCGTAGGCGTAGCTCGTGCCGTGCCCGAGCGACTTGGATCCGCCGTAGTGGGCGTCGCGCAGGTGGGCCGGCACGCGACCGATCCGGCCGGCGCGGACGTCCGAACTCGCCTCGCCGAGGGCGGTCGTCACGGCGTTGGACTTCGGCGCGAGCGCGAGCGCGATCACCGCGTGCGCGAGGTTGAGCTGCGCCTCCGGCAGGCCGACCAGCTGGACCGCGTGCGCCGCTGCCACGGCGGTGTCGAGCGCCCCGGAGTCGGCCAGACCGATGTCCTCGCTGGCCAGGACCACGAGGCGCCGGGCGATGAACCGCGCGTCCTCGCCGGCCTCGAGCATCCTGGCCAGGTAGTGCAGCGCCGCGTCGGGATCACTCCCCCGGATCGACTTGATGAACGCGCTGATCACGTCGTAGTGCTGGTCGCCGTCGCGGTCGTAGCGGACGGCAGCCCGGTCGACCGCGATCTCCAGGGTCGCGACGTCGACCACGGTGCGGCCCCGGGTGGTCGCGCCCCCGGCTGCGGCCTCGAGGTAGGTGAGCGCGCGCCTGGCGTCCCCGCCCGCCAGCCGGACCAGCTGGTCCTCGGCATCCGGGTCGAGCCTCACCAGGCCCCCGAGCCCCCGGTCGTCGGTGAGCGCGGCCCCCACCACGGCTCGTACGTCGTCGTCGGTGAGCGGCTCGAGCGTGAGCAGCAGCGATCGGGACAGCAGCGGGCTGATGATCGAGAAGAACGGGTTCTCCGTCGTCGCCCCGATGAACGTCACCCATCGGTTCTCGACCCCCGGCAGGAGCGCGTCCTGCTGGGTCTTCGAGAACCGGTGCACTTCGTCGACGAACAGCACCGTCTCCCGACCCTGGGCGAGCTCGCGCCGAGCCGAGTCGATGACCGCGCGCACGTCCTTCACGCCTGCGCTGGTCGCCGACAGCTCGACGAACCGACGCTTCGTCAGCTGGCTGACGACGTACGCGATCGTCGTCTTGCCGGTGCCTGGCGGTCCCCACAGCAGCAGCGCGGTCGGACGGTCGTCCTCGACGAGCTGGCGCAGCGGACCGCCTGGCAGGAGCAGGTGCTGCTGCCCGACGACTTCGTCCAGCGTCCGCGGGCGCATACGGACGGCCAGCGGTGCGTCGGCCCGCTTCGCGCCGGCCAGGCTGCCCGTGCTGGTGCCGACCGCCGGGCGGGTGCCCGCGGTGGCGGCGGCGGGCACGGCGAACAGCCCGTCGTCGTCACCGTCCGTCGTCACCCGCTGACGATAACGGCGGAGCGGAGCCCGGCCGAGAGCCGGCGGGTGACACGGGTTGCCTCGGGGCGAAGCCGTGGGTCACCGACGGCGATGCAGGATGGAGCCGTGCAGACATCTCCATCCCCGGTCGTTCGGTCTGACCGCGAGGTCGTCCGGGTGACGACCCGCTCCTCGCTCGTTGCCAGGTCCGGCAACGACGTGTTCGTCCGGTGC
>JACCYY010000005.1 GCA_013696235.1 Sporichthyaceae bacterium
CGCGGCTCTTCTCGAGGCTGCCCAGTCCGCTCCCCATGGTCAGACCCAGGTTGGCCTTGCCGTGGGGAGCACGCAGCGCTGCTCGCGCGTCCACCATGCCGCGGCCGACGGCCTCCGGCTCCGGCACTGCGACGGGCCGCGCCGTCTCGGCGAGCATGTACTTCAGCCGGTCCGGCGTGACCTTCGGCCTGGCGGAGAAGATCGCGGCGGCCACCCCGGACACGACGGCGGCTGACATCGAGGTCCCGCTGCCTTGGCGATAGGTGCCGTCGATGACGTTCGGAAACTCCTCGTCGATCGCGCTGCCGATAGCGCGGAGGGACACGATGTGCCCGCCGGGCGCCACTACGTCGGGCTTGGCCACGTCCTCCGGGGCCGGCCCGCGTGCGGAGAAGTCCGGCAGCACGTCGTCGCCGAGCCGCACCGTGGTCAGATCGTCGGTGGCGCCGACCGTGATCACGTACGGGTCGTCGCCCGGCTTGGAGATCGTGCCCGGGGCGGGCCCGCGGTTGCTGGCCGCGACGACCACCGCGATCCCCTCCGCCCAGGCCCGCTCGACCGCGTAGTTCAGCGGGTCGACCTCCCAGGACTGCGTGGAGGTGGTCCCGAGCGACAGGTTCAGCACGCGGATGTCATAGCGGTCACGGAACGACACCGCCCACTGGATGCCGGCCAGGACGTTGCTCACGTCCGCCGAGCCGTCGCTGGCACCGACCTTGATCGACACCAGGTCGGCGCCCGGGGCCACCCCCAGGTATCGGCCGTCTGACGCCGTCCCGTCACCGGCGATGATCCCGGCGAGGAACGTTCCGTGGCCGTAGCCGTCGGCACAGGTCGGCTCGCCGGACAGATTCACGCACGGTTGGAGGGTGCCGGCCAGATCGGTGATCGGGAGCACCCGGCCGGCAAGATCTGGAGTCCCCGAGATGCCGGTGTCGAGCAGCGCGACGGTCACGCCCGCACCCCTCCAGCCCTTGGCGGCGAGCCGGTCGGCACGCACCACCTCCGGATAGACCGAACGCGGCGCCACGGACGCCTCGATCGTGTCCTCGGGAGCGACGCCGCCCTGGACCGTCATCCGCGCGTCCGGCGTGACGGCGCGTACGTCCGACCGGCGCGCCAGCGCGGCCACCGCGACGACCGGGACGTCCGCGGCCACGCCGTCGACGATCGGGAGGTCGAACCGTACGTGTCCACCGACGGCCAGCACCGCCGCGCGCGCAACCGCCGCCGTAGCGGCGCGGACAATGACCCGATCTGTCCCCTCCAGCGCGCTCGTCGGTTCCGGTGCCGGCGACGCAGCCGGCGCTGCGGACGCCAGCGGCGCGAGCAGGGCCAGTGCAGTCGTAGCGGTGACCGCAGCCAGGTGCCCGCGGCGGCGGCCGACCCTAAGACGAGGCATGCATACCCACCGGACGTCGATGGCGGCAGCGCAACCGTGCGGATGCCGGCCAGGCCAGCGTTGAGGGGAAGAGCGGAAGTGCTAGGCCGACCATACCCCCGCGGAGCCGACAGTTCCGGGTCGCGAGACAGCCGCCCGTTGCGCACCCCGTCGCGCGCCCCGGCGCCGGCTGCGCAGCGCTGGTGCGGACACTCGTGCCGCGGCCGCTATCCTCGGGTCTTCGCTGCGCCCGAACGCGTCCGCGGCATCCCCGCCGCCCGATTTCTCGCGCACCCGGATCCTCAGCCGCGCACCCGCTGCTCACGAGGTGACCGCTGCCGAGGACCCGGCTGGATCGAAAGAGGGACGACGCCGCATGAGTGCGATGACCACCCCAGCGGGCTCCACGCCCGACGACCGCCCCCCGACACGGCACCGGAGGCTCCTCGGCTGGGTCGACGAGGTCGCCGCGCTCACCAACCCCGACCAGGTGGTCTGGTGCGACGGCTCGGACGTCGAGTGGGAGCGCCTCACCGGAGCTCTCGTCGAGGGCGGCACGCTCGTGCGCCTCAACCCTGAGAAGAAGCCGAACTCGTTCTACGCGCGCACGGACCCGACCGACGTCGCGCGGGTCGAGGACCGTACGTTCATCTGCTCCGTCGACGAGGCCGACGCCGGGCCGACGAACAACTGGATGGCTCCGGCCGAGATGAAGTCGATCATGACCGACCTCTACCGCGGCTGCATGCGGGGTCGGACCATGTACGTCATCCCGTTCTGCATGGGTCCCCTCGACGCCGACTCGCCGATGTTCGGGGTGGAGATCACCGACTCGGCATACGTCGTCGCGTCGATGCGCATCATGGCGCGGATGGGTCAGCGGGTGCTCGACCGCATGGGTGACGGCGCGGACTTCGTCCCGTGCCTGCACTCCGTGGGCGCCCCG
>JACCYY010000045.1 GCA_013696235.1 Sporichthyaceae bacterium
ACGTCGTCGGCCTCGCCGGCCTCGTCCCTGGCCGCCGGGTAGACCTCGGACTCCTCCGCCCGGCTGTGCGCGATCAGCAGCGCGGTCACGACCGGCAGCACGAGCGCGCGCTTCTCGGGCTCGCGCACGAGCTGGTCGAACAGCCGCTCCACCTCGCGATGGTCGTCCATGATCATGTCGACGACGTCAGACATCGGAGTTCCTCCAAGCATCCAGCCGAGCCCGCTGCCTCGGCCGGCCGGGCACCTGACCAGGGGGAGTACCCGTGCCTCGGTTCGTCATGCGTGAGGCGGACGATCAGGTCGGCGCCAGGTCTGTCACCCTGGCGATGTCCGCCCACCAGCGGCGGTAGCGCCGGTAGACCTCTGGTTCGTGCGGCTCGACGAACCGGGCCAACGTCTCGGCCTCATCGTCGAGCTCGGCCCGCACGTCGCGCGGCAGCTGTCCGAACGGGGAGTAGATGATCTCGGTCCGGCCGCCGACCAGCTCGGCCCGCCACACCCCGGCGACCAGTCCATCGACGAGGAACGTCGGGAGAACGTCGCCGTTGCTGCGGATCACGGCCGCCCGGTACGCCGGCGGGATCAGTCGAGCCCGGTCCTCGTAGGCGAGCAGGACGCTGTCCCACATCGGCAGGAACCGCGCCGGCGCGTGCGCATCCTCGCCGGGGAGCACCCCGTCCGGGACGTCGAGGAGCTCGCGACCAGCGGCGTCGACGAGCACCCGGAGCGTCGGCTCGAGCCGCGCGACCGATGCTCGGACCCGAGACCGCTCGACCCGGGTGAACTGCGCGACGTCGCCGACGGTGGCCGGTCCGAAGCCGCCCAGGTAGCGGCGGACCAGCGTGTCCAAGGCTGCATCGGGGTCAATCGCGAGATTGCGATCACCCGGCGGCAGCCACGACCGGGCCGCGACGTGCGCCGGCCGCGGCCCGTACGACCAGGCAGGTCGGACCGGCGTGTGACCGGCCGCGTGCACGAACGGGGTCATCCCGCGGATCGCCCACCACCAGTCCCGGGTACCGAGCGGGCCGCCGAGCGCGCTCAGGTACGCGGTCATCTCCGCGTTGGATCGCGGCTCGGTGGCGTGGGTGAGCCCGGCCTCGACCAGGCGGTCGACCTCGGCCGACTCGACCCCCAGCGCGTCGAGGCCGAGGTGCAGCACCCGCGTGCGACGGAAGGTCGCGGCGTGCGCCGTCCAGAACGCCGGGTAGTCCGCTGCGGTGACCATGTGCAGGGTCATCCGCATGAGGGTCGCCTTGACGACCCGGCGTGCGGTGATCACGGCGTCGAGACGGTCCGGGTCGAAGCCGGCCAGCCGGGTCCACAGCGCGATGTACGGCGACGCCGGCTCCTGAGCCTGGAGCGCGACCACCCGGCCGATCGCAGTGACGGGGTCGATCGCGGCGCGGGCGAGCAGGAGCTGGCGGGCGAGCGTCGCGCGGTTGAGGTCTCGTGCCGTTAGCCGCCGCCCGGGCGGCTCGGCCGGGCTGCCGGGGTCGCCACCCACGCTAGGAGCAGACGTCCCCGGACAGCGGCTCCCCGTCGGAGGTGCCGTACTCCACCGTGACCAGCCACGGGCGCTTGCCGTCGGCCTCGTCCGGGTTGCGGGCGAGCCCGATGAAGAAGTCGTCCTCGGCCGGGGCGTCGAGGGTGGTGACCGCCCCGATGTCGTACGTCGTGATCGCCAGGATGCAGTCCGCGGCCACGCTGTGGAGGTCGGTGACCTCGACCCGGACCGCGCCGGGCGGGTCCTCGAGGTTCTCCCCACCGGGGAAGTAGTCCTGGAGGTTGCGGATCTGCTGGTCGTAGACCTCCGGGTGATAGACGCCGGCCAGCGCCGTACGCACCGTGTCGTCCACCTCGCCGGATGCCTTGAACGCCGACAGGGCCTCCTGGTGGTCCGCGAACAGCGCGGTCAGGGTGGCCTGGACGTAGTCGATGGTGTAGCCGGCCGGGTCGGCCGGCAGCGGCGGCTGCTCGTTCACCGGCTCCTCGGGCGCGGGGCTGGCAGCGCTCGTCGACGGGGGGGCGCTGCTCGAGCTCGGTGCCCCGTCGACGGAGTCGGTGCCGGTCTCCCCGCCGTCACCGCTGCAGGCCGTGACCGCGAGCAGGGCCGCGCAGCCCACGCCGAGCCGAGCCACCCGCGGGGTACGGAGCTGGCTGCGGTCTGAGCGAGAGCGAGACGGCACGACGAGCGATCATGTCCGGCTGACAAGACCGATGGCAAGGCGAGGGATGCGTCGGGACGCCGGCCAGAGCCGGCGCACAGGAGGCTGGCGCGCCCCGCATCACCACTGTCCACAGATCGCGGTCGGGTGCTGACGGCGCGGCCTCGACGCGACGATCGTGAACGCATGTCGCTCTCGGGCTCCCGCGCCACCGCCGGACGCGACGATCGGCCCCTCCTGCGGCTCCGGTCGCCGGCCGACGTGTGCGAGGCGGTGCCCTACCTCGTCGGGTTCGAACCGACCGGGAGCCTCGTGCTGATCTCGCTCCGCGGTCCGCGGAAGCAGGCTGGGCTTGCCATCCGGGTCGATCTCCCCGATGCCGCGCACGCTTGGGCGGTGGCCGATCTCGTCGTCGAGCACCTCCGGCGCGACGGCGCCGGTGCCGCGCTCGTCGTGGCGTACGCGGACGCCGCTGACCCCTCGCCTGACGCCGCCGTGCAAGCCGTGCTCGAGGCGTGCCGGCGCGAGACCATCGCGGTGGCCGAGGCGCTCAGAGTCGCTGACGGCCGGTGGACGTCCTACTCCTGCCGTGGCGCGTGCTGCCCAGCCGCGGGCACGCCGCTGCGCGACCGCCTCACCGAGCCCAGCGCTTGTGCCGCGACGCTGACCGCCGAAGGCCGACAGGTGCTCCCGAGCCGGTCCGCGCTGGTGTCCTCGATCGCGCCGGTCGAGGGACTCCTCGCGACTGCGATGCGGGCGCGCCTCGACGACGAGGTGGAGGGATTTCTCGCCGCGGCGGGTGGCGACCGACGGCGGGACCACGCCGACGCGACGGTCGAGCTGGTCCGTCGCTGGGTCGACCGCCTCCAGCGCGGCGACGCGCTGCCGGTGGACGAGGCCGCTCGCATGATCGTGGGCCTCTCCGACCGCGAGGCACGTGACCGCTGCCTCGGCGGAGGGATGGGTGGCCTGGGTGGGGGAGCGGAGGGTCCACCGCTCGGTGCCGATGCGCTGGAGCTGTGGCGCGAGCTCGTACGCCGGGCGTTGCTCCCCGGGCTGGCGGCACCCGTGGCCACGCTGCTGGCCGCGTGCGCCTACCTCGACCACGGAAACGGCGCGCTCGCCAACGTCGCGCTCGACCGCGCGCTTGTCGACCAGCCCGCGTACGCCATGGCGCAGTACCTGCTCGCGATGCTCGAAGGGGGCATCGCGCCGTCCACGGTCCGGGAGTGGCTCGAGGAGCCGGACGCAGACACCCGCGCTCCGCGCGCCGGGTGACTCGGAGCGCACGTGCCGACGGCCGAGAGCGGCACCGCCAGGTCTGGCGGTGCCGCTCCCGGTCTTGCCGGTTCCGGACCCAGCGCCGTTGGATCAGCGCTGGCGCCGGGGCCGGGTCACTGCGTCAGACCAGCTGCGATGCCCGCCGCCGGATTGATCTGCACCTTTGTCTTCATGGAAGAGCCACCTCCAATGAACCGCTGGGCGGGAGCGGTCGGGCCGGTCCCGCGTGACATCTGTCGGTAGGTAGCGGCGCCAGACCGGCCGGTGATAGCCGGAGCCGCCCTGACATCTCCCTGACGTTCGCCACCCGGCGGCGGCTCGCGGTCCGACCGCCCGGGTTCTGGCGGCGCAGTCACGTGAGGCAGGCTGGTCGCATGCAGCAGCGACGGATCGCCGACCGCCAGGTCTCCGCCATCGGGCTCGGCGCCATGCCGATGTCGACCGGCGGGCACATGCCCGACGAACGCCAGTCCATCCGGACG
>JACCYY010000057.1 GCA_013696235.1 Sporichthyaceae bacterium
GAGCTCGACCAACCTCGCGACGGTTTCCTGCTGGTCGTCGATGGATGTGGTCGTCAGATCGAGATGGATGCGGTTCTGGCCGACCTTCTGCTCCGGGACCGGCAGGAAGAGGATCCGGAATCGGGTGCCATCTGTGGGCACGAGACCGATCTCATCAGGGGTCTCGTCGTCGATCTCCCAGTGCAACGCGTCGGCCCAGAAGCGGGCGAGCCGGAGCGGGTCGTTCGCGTCCAAGCACAGGGCGACGAGCCGCGAAGTGATCCCGTTCTGCGTCATCCGGCCGGCCGAGTCGTCTCTCACCATCAACAAGACGGAACACTCTCACGCACGGGCAAGTTTGAGCCACCCGAGAGCTCCCGTTGCGCTGGGCTGCTCCTCCCACCGGCAGGGGAGTGCGGGAGGTGCACCAGCTGACATCGCGCGGTCCTGACATAATGGACGTTATCGGCGATGCCGGGTCGTGGCGAACGAGTCCGCTGCGGCCTGGATTCTGGCGACGTACGTCGGCCAGGTGGTCCCGTCGAGGACCTGGTCGTGGTCAGGTCCGGCCCGTCCGTCGATCAGCTCCCGGACGATGTCGGCATGGCCGGCGTGGTGGGCTGTCTCGCCGACCATGCGGACGAGCAGAACACCCAGGGTGGTGTCGCGCCGGTCCGCGGGCCAGTGGGCCACCTGCCCAGGGGTGAGCAGGTCGAGCTCGGCGATCGTCTGGTCGGCGTGCGCACAGGCGCGTTGGTAGAGCCCGACGAGGTAGGCGCTGGTCTCGTCCGCCGTCGCCCACATGTCGGCGCCGTCCCAGATCGAGCCGTCCTCGACCCAGGACATGGTCTCCGGCGCGGCGCGGTCGAACGACTCGCCCAGGTATGCGTACTCCAGCCCGGCCAGGTGCTTGACCAGACCGAGCAGGTTCGTGCCGGTCGGGGTCAGCGGCCGGCGGAGGTCGTACTCGCCCAGGCTCTCGAGCCTGGACAGCAGCCCGGCCCGGCTGGCCTGCAGGCTGTGGTGCAGCTCCGCCTTCAGGTCATCCATCCGCTGCCACCTACCCGACGTCCGGTGGTTGAACCATGGCCTCACCGTACGCACGCGGCGGCCCGGGCGTGGCTCCGCTACCCGGTGTGCCCATGGTGGGTCGGGAACCGTGCTCCGAGACCGGACGTCGCATTGGTGACACCCCGCCCCTCAGTGATGGAGACGCCATGCGCACCTGCCGACCAGCTCTCGCCGCCACCGCCCTGGCGGCTGCGGTCGCGCTGCTCGCCGGGTGCGGCCAGGAGGACGCGACCGACGACAGCGGCGCCGGCTCGGGTGGCGGGACCACGGTGGAGCCGACCACGCCAGGCCCCGCTCCCACCGACCCGGTGCCACCGACCCAGGGATCGGCGTCGCCGACCGATGCTCCGCAGTCGGTGGTCGACCAGTCGATCACCCTCCTGGCGGAGCAGCTCGGTGTCGCCTCCGACGAGATCGAGGTCGTCAGCGCGACGGAGGTCGTGTGGCGCGACGGGTCGATCGGGTGCGCGAAGAAGGGCACCGCCTACACCCAGGCACTGGTGAACGGGGCGCTCGTCGAGCTCACCGTCGATGGCACGACGTACGCGTTCCACCAGGGTGACCAGCAGCCGCCGTTCTACTGCGCGACGCCGACCGAGCCGGCGGCCGGGTCGTGAGCGAGTCGGTCGTCGACCAGTCGATCACGCTGCTCGCCGAGCAGCTCGGCGTGGACGCCTCGGCCGTCGAGGTCCACCGGTCGCTCGAGGTGACCTGGCGCGACGGGTCCATCGGATGCCCGAAGCCGGGGTTCATGTACACCCAGGCACTGGTGCCCGGCCAGCTCGTCGAGCTCACCGTTAATGGCACGACGTACGCGTTCCACCAGGCCCAGGGCAGACCGCCGTTCTACTGCCCGAACCCGACCGAGCCGCCGCCGAGCTGACCGGTCCCGCGCTCGAGGTCGAGCAGCCACTGCTTGCGCGCCAGCCCGCCGCCGTACCCGGTCAGCGTCCCACTGCTGCCGATCACCCGGTGGCACGGGATGATGATCGAGATCGGGTTCCGCCCGTTCGCGAGCCCGACCGCGCGCGACGCCCCCGCTCGTCCGATCTGCGCGGCCAGCTCCCCGTACGAGCACGTCGTGCCGTACGGGATGGTGCGCAAGCCGTCCCACACCTGGCGCTGAAACTGCGTACCGGCCGGCGCGAGGGGGACGTCGAACGTCGTGCGCTCCCCCGCGAAGTACGCCTCGAGCTCGTCGGCCACCTCGTCGAACACCGAGTCGTCGCGCACCCATGACGGATCGGGCTGGCTGGCCTGGTGGCACTGCTCGCTCATCCAGAGCCGGGTGATCGCTCCGTGCTCCGCGGTCACGAGCAGCGGACCGATCGGGCTGTCCACCGTGGTCCAGGCGGTGTCCGTCATGTCGGTGGTCATGCCGGTCTGGGTACCCATCGCCGTCTCCTCGGTCTCGTCGCGGTCTTCTGGTCTCATGCCGCCGACGCGTGCCACACGTGACGCAGCGCGTACGAGCGCCACGGCCGCCACCGCTGCGCGACCGCCTCGAGCGACCGCTGGTCCGACGGCAGGCCCAACCGCGTCGCGCCGGCCTTGACGGCCAGGTCGGTTGCCAGGAACACGTCCGGGTCCGAGAGCGCCCGCATGCGCAGGTAGTGGGCGGTCCACGGACCGATCCCCGGGACCGCGGCCAGCTGCGCCTCCGCCTCGTCGCGGTCGGCACCGGCGTCGAGGCAGACCGTCCCGTCCGCGAGCCGCTGCGCCAGCGCCTGCAACGTCGCCGCTCGCCGGGTCGTGACGCGGAACGACGCCGGGTCGGCGGCAGCCAGCGCTCCGGCGGACGGGAACGTGTGGGTCAGTGACCCGCTCGGCACCGGCAGCCGGTCACCGTGGGCCTGGACCATCCGAGCGGCCAGCGTCCTCGCCGCGGCCACGGACACCTGCTGGCCGAGCACCGCCCGCATCGCCATCTCGGTCGGGTCCACCGCACCGGGCACCCGGATGCCGGGCCTGGCCGCCACGCTCGGCGCCAACGCGGGGTCCGCACCGAGCGACGCGTCGATCGCCACCGGGTCCGCGTCGAGGTCCAGCAAGCGGCGGCAGCGGGCCACCGCCGCGGTGAGGTCGGCGGGATGTCGCAGGTGCAGCGTTGCGGTGACGGCGCCGATGCCCGGCACGAGCTCGACGACAGCTGCACCCCGCGGCAGCCGAAGGGTCCGCCGGTACGTGCTGCCGACGACCTCCTCGACACCCGGGACGGCGCGGGCAGCCAGGAACGCCCAGAGGTCCTCGAGCGCCGCCGGGTGACGGTAGGCCAGCCTGAGCTCCACCCGCCCGGTCTCCCCCGTGTCGGGCTCGCGCCCGGCCCCGGACCGGCGTCGGTGAGCCGTGCGCAGCTCGCTCGGTGTGCTCGCGTACACCTCACGCATCGTGTCGTTGAACTGCCGGATGCTGGCGAACCCGGCCGCGTACGCGATCTCGGTGATCGACATCGCGGTCGTCTCCAGCAGGGTGCGAGCGGTGTGGGCGCGCTGCGTACGGGCCAGCCGGAGCGGACCCGCACCGAGCTCGTCGACGAGCGTGCGGTGCACCTGGCGGACGCTGTAACCGAGGCGGTGGGCGAGACCGTCGACACCGTCTCGCTCGACGACGCCGTCCGTCACGAGGCGGACAGCTCGGGCCGCGAGGTCGGCGCGCGTGCTCCACTCCGGGGCGCCGGGGACCACGTCCGGCCGGCACCGCCGGCACGCCCGCAGGCCGGCTGACTGCGCCTGCGCGGCCGACCGGAAGAAGAGCACGTTGCGGCGCAGCGGCGTCCGCGCGGGGCAGCTCGGTCGGCAGTAGATCCGGGTCGTCGTGACCCCGGTGTAGAACACACCGTCGAAGCGGGCATCCCGGCTCGCCACCACGCGGTACCGCGCCTCGTCATCCAGCATGCGACCATCCTCGCCGACGACCGGGCGTCCAGCTAGCGGGAATCGGACTCCGCGGGTCATCGGTTTCGGGTCGAACCTCCACCAGACTGTCCGTCGTGCGCACGTACCCGTTCCTGGAGCACGAAGGACCGATCCCGTTCGCGCACCGAGGCGGTGCCGGGTGGAGCGGGCGCGGTCCGATCGAGAACTCGCTGGCCGCGTTCCAGCGGGCGATCGACCTCGGCTACCGCTACCTCGAGACCGATGTGCACGCCACGTCGGACGGCGTGCTCCTGGCGTTCCACGACAAGGTCCTGGACCGGGTCACCGACAGCGCCGGGCGGGTCGCCGCGCTCCGCGCCGAGGAGGTGGCTCGGGCCCGGATCGGTGGCGAGGAGCAGATCCCCCGCCTGGACGACCTGCTCGGGACGTTCCCGTCCGCCCGGTTCAACATCGACGTGAAGCACGTGAGCGCGATCGGTCCACTCGTGGATGCGGTGCGGCGAACGGCGGCGCTCGACCGGGTATGTGTCGGCTCGTTCTCCGACCGCCGGCTGGGTGCGGTCCGGGCAGCGCTCGGTCCGGACCTGGCCACGTCGTTCGGCCCACGCGGCGTGATCGCCGTACGCGCTGCCGCCGAGCTGGGCGTGCTCCAGCGACTGGTCCGCGCGGGCGTGCCCTGCCTGCAGGTGCCGCCGACGTTCGGCCGGCTCCGGGTGATCACCACGCGGTTCCTCGAGACGGCGCACCGGCTCGGCCTGCACGTGCACGCGTGGACCATCGACGACCCTGCCGAGATGGTGCGCCTCCTCGATCTCGGCGTCGACGGCATCATGACCGACGACCTGATCGCCCTGCGCGAGGTGCTCTGCGCACGCGGCCAGTGGAATCCGCATGACTCGAACAATGCAAGCTGATCGATCGTCGCCGCAGCATCCGCGGACGGGCCGTCAGCCGACCAGCATGCGCGCGTCACAGCCGATGCGCTCGTACGTGCGCATCGCCCGGCTGTCCAGCGACAGAAGCGTGGCTCGCGCTGCTTCGGCCGACGCGCCGATCAGCGCGTCGTACACGGCGCCTCCGGTGATCAGGAGACCCGGTAGGCGCACGAGGAACCGCTGGAGGTCCGCGGCGGACAGGACCAGCGGGGAGGCGGGGAAGGCGGCAGCAAGGAACGAGCCAACCAGGGTCGGGTCTGCTCGGTGCGGCGGAGGCAGTCTGGTGAGCACGCTGTAGGTCTCGAGCAGTGCGTGGCCGACCGCGAGCGGAGCTCCCGCCACGGCGTCGCGTGCGGCGCCGTGCGACTCGTGCCAACTCGCGAAAGCTGCGACCACCACGCTCGAGTCGACCGCGATCACCGCCGTACCTGCTCCAGCGTCTGCCGCACCTCCGCGGCGGTCAAGGTCGGCATCGCTTCGTCGGCGACGGCGACGACGGTTCCCTCGCGTTCCTCCAGACGCATCGCCACGACCGGCAGGTCGACCTCGAGGTGTCCGTCGACGAGCACCACGTCGAGCTGGACGCCGGCTTTGAGATTGAGTGCATCTCGCAGCGGCTTCGGGATCACGATGCGCCCGCCATGGTCAATGGTTGTACGCATGGGATGACGCTACCATCGAGAACCCGCGCACCCTCTGCGTCGGCTCGCGTGCCGGAGCGCGCCGGCTGGTTCGCCCCGGCAGACTGCGTTCGTGACGGTCGAGCCGGCGGCACCCACTCCCCCCTCATCCACGCGTACCGCGCCGCGGGGCGAGCTGCGCGGCTGGTACTTCTACGACTGGGCCTGCTCGGCCTTCAACACCACCGTGGTCACGGTTTTCCTCGGTCCGCTGCTGACCGACGTGACCGAGGTCGCCGCCGACCCGGAGGGTTTCGTCCACCCGTTCGGCATCGCGGTGCGAGCCGAGGCGTTCTTCCCGTCCGTCGTGTCGCTCTCGGTCGTGCTGCAGGTCCTCGTGCTGCCCCTGGTCGGCGGCATCGCCGACCGCACCCAGCGCAAGAAGCCGATGCTTGCGCTGTTCGCCTACGTCGGCGCGTTCGCCACGATGGGCCTCTACTTCCTCGACGGCGAGCGCTACCTCCTCGGCGGGGGACTCTTCGTCCTGGCCAACATCGCGTTCGGTGCCGCGCTCGTGGTCTACAACGCGTTCCTGCCCGAGCTCGCGGCGCCCGACGACCGCGACGGCGTCTCCGCGAGAGGCTGGGCGTTCGGCTACCTCGGCGGCGGGCTCCTGCTGGCGCTCAATCTCGTGCTCTACGCCTCGCGCGACGCGATCGGCGTCAGCGAGGGCGATGCAGCCCGGATCAGCATCCTGTCCGCCGGGGTCTGGTGGGCGCTGTTCACCCTGGTCCCGCTCAAACGCCTCCACACCCGTCGATCATCGACGTCTGGTGAGCCGAACCTCGACGAGCAGGGGGTCCGCGTCGTCAGCGGCGGCTTCCGCCAGCTCGCCGGCACGCTCCGCGAGATCCGCGGGTTCCCGCAGACGCTCCTGTTCCTGGCCGCGTACCTGCTGTTCAACGACGGCATCCAGACCGTCATCGCGCTGTCTGCCACCTACGGCACCGAGGAGCTCGGGCTGGCGCAGCAGACCCTCATCATCGCGATCCTTGTCGTGCAGTTCGTCGCGTTCGGCGGCGCGCTGCTGTTCGGGCGACTCGCGCTCCGGTTCGGCGCGAAGCGGCTGATCCTGGCCAGCATCGTGGTCTGGACCGTCGTCGTGACGGCCGCGTACTTCTTGCCGGAGCGGCGCGCTCTGCCGTTCTTCGCGCTCGCCATCGGGATCGGCCTGGTGCTCGGCGGCAGCCAGGCGCTGTCCCGATCACTGTTCTCCCAGATGATCCCGCGCGGAAAGGAGGCCGAGTACTTCGGTCTGTACGAGATCAGCGAGCGCGGCACGAGCTGGCTCGGGACCGCCCTGTTCGCCCTCGCACTGCAGGTGACCGGCAGCTACCGGGTGGCGATCATCTCGCTGGTCGTCTTCTTCGTGCTCGGGTTCGCCGTGCT
>JACCYY010000067.1 GCA_013696235.1 Sporichthyaceae bacterium
CCCGGCGATGAACGCGTCGTTCGCCGCGCCGAAGTCGGCCAGCTCGGCGTACCGCTCGAGTGGCAGCACGAGGCTGCGGTGCTCGACCGAGGCGCTGCGGTGCAGGCGGTCGAGCAGGCGACGGTCCCGGTCGGCGCCCATGCCGACGATCCCGGCAAAGGCGTCGGTGATCTCACGCTGGGCGTACCGGTTCGGCGGGAGCACGGCCTGCACCGCCGCGAGGCACGTCACTCTTCGAGCATACGGTCACCACGTGCGCGGGCTTGGCCTCGTACGGTCAGCAGGTGACCTTCAGTACTCGCGAGCTCGGACGGTGGTCAGCGTCGCCGACGAACTTCGCCACCAGCTTGCACTGGGTGGCCGCCGAGTCGGGGAATGACGTCGCGTACGCGCCGTAGGCGTCGAGCAGCGGCTTCCGCGTGGCGACCGTCTGGTAAACGCCCCCGACCCGCTCTGACAACGTGACCTTGATCGTGGCGCCGGCGTGCGCTGGAAAGAGCTCCCCACTGACGTTGACCGGGTCGGACCCGTTGGCGCCGAGCGTCAGGTACGTCGGCAGGAGCTGCGTCGGCGTCGCCGGCCGCCAGGTCGGATCGGTGTCGGCGAGAGCAGCTGGCATCGGCAGCCGTTGGACGTCGGTGCCGTCCGGGTTCATGAAGAACAGGTCAGGGCCGTTGGGTGCGGTGTACCCGCTCGACGAGAAGACGATCTTCGTCCCGCTCGGCGACCACGCCGGCCGGGTACCTCCTTGATCGGCGCCCGCGGAAATCACCTGCTGGCGAGTGCCGTCGGAGCGCATGCGCCAGATCTGACCGGACCGCTCGTAGACGAGGTGCGCGCCGTCGGGCGACCAGTCCGGCGCCTTCTCCGTGCCAAGTCCGCCCGTGGTCGTGGTGAGCTGGGTCTTCCCCGTTCCATCGGCATTCATCACCCAGATGTCGGCGCCGCGCACGTACGCGATCTGGGTCCCGTCCGGTGACCAGGCCGGCTCGCCGCCGGCGGCGGGGAGCGCGGGGTCTTCGGTGAGGTTCGTGGCCCCGGCGGCGGGGTCGTCCGGGGTCACCCAGACGTCGCCGTTCGACGCGAACGCGATGGCGGAGCCGTCAGGTGACCAGGATGGTTGGACGCCGGTCCCGGCCAATCCGGTGGTGTCGGCCTCGGGGGTGTAGTTCGCCCGCTGGCTGCCGTCGGCGTTCATCACCCAGATGTCCTGGTGGGCACCACCCGCGCTGCTCGACCAGGCGATCCGGGACCCGTCCGGAGACCAGCTCGGGTCCTGGTCACGGGCAGGGTGATTCGTGAGATTGACCTGGCCGCTCCCGTCGGCGGCCACCGTGTAGATCTCCAGATTGCCGTCCTGCGTACTGACGTAAGCGATCTCGGCGTCCGCACCCGGCCAGGCGGCTTCGGCCGGAGCAGCGAGCCCCAGCGTCACCCCGACCGCGCCGGCGAGTGAAGCGCCAACCAGTCCGGTGCGCACTGACCTCCGACTTCCTGCATACATGGCGGGTCCTTCCGGTCCTCGACGCCGCCAGCTGATCCGACCGGTCGTCTCGTCACGAAGCCTCGTGCGAGGCGCTCAAGAAGCGCTCAAGATGGAGAGGTGGGTGTCGAGGTACGGGTGCTGGGGTCGCTCGACGTCGTCGTCGACGGCCGCTCCGTGCAGATCGGTGGCCCGAAGCCTCGCGCCTTGCTCGCCGTGCTGGCAGCCCGCGGCGGGGCCGTGGTGAGTGTCGACGCCCTGGCGGACGCGCTCTGGGAGGGATCGCCGCCCGGCCAACCAGGTCGCAGCGTCCAGGTGTACGTGTCGGCGGTGCGGAAGGCCCTCGGCGTCCGCGAGGTGGCGTTGCGATCGGTGCCCGGCGGCTACCGGCTCGACCTGGCCGCGGACGAGCAGGACGCGGCGATCTTCGAGGCGCTCGTCCGATCCGGTCGGAGCGCGCTCGAGGCCGGCGACGCACGGGCCGCGGCGGACGACCTGGGCCGGGCGCTCGGGCTGTGGCGCGGGCCGGCGTATGCAGGGCTCGAGGCAGACGCCGTGCGGGCGGAGGCGCAGCGCCTGGACGAGCGGCGGCTGGACGCGTACGAGTGGCGGCTCGAGGCCGAGCTCGCCCTCGGACACCACCGGGAGGTCCTGGGTGAGATCGAGCACCTGGCCGGCGCCCATCCCTACCGCGAACGGCTCCAGGCGACGCAGGTGCTCGCCCTCTACCGGGCCGGGCGACGCGCGGACGCGCTCGCGGCGTACACCCGAACCCGCAGGCTGCTGGCCGACGAGCTCGGGCTCGAGCCGGGGCCGGAGCTGCGGGCCCTGCACACGGCCGTGCTCCGCGAGGACCCCGCACTCACGGTCGAGCCGGCCGAGCTCAGGGCCCGTCGGCACCTGCCGGCCCCGGCCACCGGGCTGGTCGGTCGTACGGCGGAGATCGCCGCCGCCGTCGAGGCGCTCAGCAACCCTGAGGTGCGGCTTCTCACGCTCACCGGTCCAGGCGGCATCGGCAAGACCCGGATCGGGCTCCAGGCCGCGTACGACCTGGCCTCGGTGTTCCCCGACGGGGTGTGGTTCGTCGGGCTCGCCCCGCTGACCAGCGCAGAGCTGGTCGCCTCGACGATCGCTCGCGCGCTGGGCGTGGACGAGAGCACCGCCGGAGCCGTGGCCGCGCTGCACGACTACCTCTGCGAGCGCCGCCTGCTCCTGCTCTGCGACAACTTCGAGCACGTCGACGAGGCTGCCCCCGTGATCAGCGGGCTGCTGGCCGCGGCGCCTGGGGTCAAGGTCCTCGTCACCAGCCGCGTGGCGCTCCGGTTGTACGGCGAGCACGTGCGGGCTCTCCCGACGCTCGACCTCGACGACGAGGCGGTCCCGCTGTTCGGCGCGCGGGCGGGGGCGGTCATCGGGCGGCCGCCCGGGTGGATCGGCAGCCACCAGGACGGGCGGCAGACGATCGCCGCGATCTGCCAGCGGCTGGACCGACTGCCGCTGGCGATCGAACTGGTCGCCGCTCGAGCCGATGAGATCCCGCTCGCCGACCTGCTGGTGGCGGTGGAACACCGGCTTGACGTCGCGACCTCCGGTCCGCGTGACCTGCCGGCCCGGCAGCGGACGCTGCGCGCCGCCATCGACTGGAGCTACCAATTGCTTCACCCGGCCGAGCGTGCTGTGTTCGTCCGTCTCGGCGTCCTCGCCGACGGCTTCGACGCCGCCGCGGCGAGCGCGGTCGCCGGCGCGTCGCCGGGTCAGCTCGCGTCGCTCGCCCGCACGAGCCTGCTGGCGAGCCAGGCGGACCAAGACGTCGGCGTCACGATGCTCGAGACCATCCGCGAGTACGCCCTCGAACAGCTCCGCTCCGACGATGCGGAGGAGGCCACGCGCGAAGCCCAAGCGGCGTACTACGTCGAGCTGGCCGATCGCGCGGAGGAGGGCATGCGCGGCCCTGACCAGCTCGAGTGGACCGCGCGGGTCGAGACCGCGCACGACAACCTGCGCACCGCGCTCGGTTGGTTGGACGACCGTGCAGCCACCGACCGGGACTCGCGGGAGACTCGGCTGCGGTTGGCCGCGGCGCTGAGCGGGTTCTGGTACCGGACCGGCCGAGCGACTGAGGGGAGCCGGTGGCTCGAGAAGGCGCTGGCCGGCTCCGACGACCTCCCCGACCTGCTGCGTGGCCGCACGCTGCACGGGCTCGGGATCCTCCAGAGCATGCGCAACCAAGCCGAGCAGGCAAGGTCGACGTTCGGGGCCAGCGGCGAGATCTTCCGTCGGCTGGGCGAGCTCGGCCAGCTCGCCAGATCGTTGAACAGCCAGGGTGGGGTGGCCCGCGACCAAGGCGAGCCGGCGGAGGCACGACGGCTGCTCGAGGAAAGCCTGGCGCTCTGGCGCAGCGTCGGCGACCGGAGCCGGATCGGGCTGGTGCTCGGTAATCTCGGCCTCGTCGCCCGCGACGAGATGGATCTGCCCCGAGCCCGGGCACTGCTGGAGGAGGGGCTCGCGATCGACGCCGAGCACAACAACGTCTGGGGAGCCGCGAGCAAGCTCCTTTCGCTGGCCATCGTGGCCTTGGACGAGGGCGACCTGGGCGCTGCCCGTGACCTGCTCGTCCGATGCTCCGCCCAGTACGCCGAGCTGGGCGAGCGGCACGGGCTCACCGAAGCCGTGGACGTGGCCGCGTGGATCGCCGCCGCCACCGGCGACCATCCGAGGGCAGCCCGGCTAGGCGGTGCCGCCGAGGCTGAGCGCTTCGAGCTCGGGATCCTGCTCGGGCCGAACGACATCGGGCTCGCCGAGCGCCACCTGCACCCGGCCCGAGCCGCGCTAGGTGAGCGGGGCTTCGAGGCGGCCTGGGCCGACGGTCAACGGCTCGGCTTCCACGAGGCGCTCGCCGAGGCCGGGCTCACCGGTCGCGAAGTGTCGGTCGATCACTCGGCCGGGTCGCTGCCGCCTTCGCTCGCCCGATGACCCGCGCGGCGGCCCTGGTCCGGTCCTGCCATCCGGTCCCCACCGCTGGGGTGACCTTGCTGGCCACGGTGCTCGCTGCGGTCGTCGGACAGTCGGCTGGCCGCACAACGCTGGTCGCCGCGGCGGTGCTCACCGGCCAGCTCTCGATCGGGTGGTCCAACGACGCGATAGATGCCGAGCGGGACGCGCGCACGGCTCGCGCGGACAAACCGGTCGCGACCGGGACCGTTCCGAGGTCAGTCGTCGCGGTGGCGGCCGGGGTGGCTCTCGCTGCCACGATTGCCCTGTCGCTGGCCGTCGGCGTCCTCGCCGGAGCCGCTCACCTGTTGTTCGTGGCCTGCGGCTGGGCCTACAACCTCGGGCTCAAGGCAACGGCGGTGTCCTTCGCCCCGTACGCGGTCGGTTTCGCCGCCCTGCCTTCGTTCGTCGTGCTCGCCCGACCTGGCGCCCCGGCACCTCCCTGGTGGCTGGCCGGCGCCGGTGGGCTGCTCGGCATCGGCGCCCACCTCGTGAACGTCCTGCCCGACCTGGACGACGACCGCGCCACCGGGATCCGGGGGTGGCCGCACCGGCTCGGCCGGCGCCGGTCGACCGTCACCGTCGCGGCGGCGCTCGGGACGGCCTCGCTCCTGCTTGTGCTCGCTCCACCCGGATCGCCGAACGCGGGCGCGCTCGGCGGGCTCGCCCTGGCCCTGGCGGCCGCTGCGGGGGTGGCGTGGCTCGGGTTCCGCCGTCCTGCCTCGGGCCGGGTGCTCCTGGTCGGGGTGATCGCAGTCGCGCTGATCGACATCGGGCTGCTCGTGACCGGCGCCAGCCGGCTGCGCTGAGCCGGGCTCATTGCTGGGTCCCACAGATCGTCCAGGTGGGTGACGTCGCCGAGCTCGCCGCCGGCGACGAGGTGGTGGTGATGGCCACGGTCGACGGGACGACGTCGACGGTGGAGCGGCTGATCGACCTGGCCAACCTTCCGGCCTG
>JACCYY010000083.1 GCA_013696235.1 Sporichthyaceae bacterium
TCGCAGGCTGGTTCCATGACCCAGACCTTCGATGCCCAACCCCCGTACGGCCAGTCCCCGTCCGGCCCGCCCCCCTACGGGCCCTACGTCCCGATCCCACCGACCGAGCCGCGGCGGCGACGCGGCCCAGCCCGGCAGGTGATCGCGCTGGTCGCGGCCACCGCGCTGGTCGCCGGGGCCACCGGCGGTGCCGTCGGCACCGTGCTGGCCGACGACAGCACGAGCGCTGGCACGCTCCGGTCGAGCAGCGGCTCGGTCGCGGTGACCTCCACGACCACCGGGAGCGGCTCGGTGGCCGGGGCCGCGGCGACGATCATCCCGAGCACCGTCGTCATCGACGTGACCGGCTCGACCGGCGGCCGCCCCGGATCGACCACCGGCGGCAGCGGGTCCGGTGTGGTGCTCGACACCGAGGGCCTCATCCTGACCAACGCCCACGTGATCACGGCCGGCGGCGCGATCAGCGACCCCGCGATCACCGTGACGTTCGCCGACGGGCAGACCGCCGACGCGTCCGTCGTGGGCGTGGACGAGAGCTCGGACCTCGCGGTGATCAGGGTCACCGGCGTCGAGGATCTCACCCCGGCCACGTTCGCCGACTCCGACCAGCTCGCGATCGGCCAGGCGGTGGTGGCGGTCGGCGCGCCGCTCGGGCTGTCCGGCACGGTCACGGAAGGGATCGTGAGCGCGGTCGAGCGTCCGGTCCGTACGGGCTCGTCGCAAGATGCCTCGACCGTGCTGGACGCGGTGCAGACCGACGCGGCGATCAACCCGGGCAACTCGGGAGGACCTCTGGTCGACCTCGCCGGTGCCGTGGTCGGGATCAACTCCGCGATCGCCACCGTGAGCGGCGCCGCCGGGCAGTCCGGCAACATCGGTGTGGGCTTCGCGATCCCGTCGAACGACGCCAGGGACATCGCCGGCCAGCTGGTCGCCGATGGCAGCGCAACGCACGCATCGCTGGGCGTGAGCGCCAGCGAGACCGAGGACGGCTCCGGCGCGCTGGTCCAGACGGTCGAGCCGGGCAGCGCCGCAGCCGAGGCCGGGCTGCAGCCTGGGGATGTCGTGACTGCCGTCGCCGAGCGCCGGGTCCTCGACCTGGACACCCTTCTGGCCGCGATCCGCGACCACCAGCCGGGCGACAGCGTCGCGCTCGTCATCCGCCGCGACGGTGCCGAGGAGTCGATCACTGTCACGTTGGGCAGCCGTACGGCGTGATCACGTCCAGGCGGAGACGATCGTGGCCACCACCACGAAGCCGACCACGTGGTAGCCGGAGGTGATGGCGACCCACACCATGGGCCGCGGCTTCTTCGGGTCGAAGAAGCCGGTCACGACCAGTGCGGACGCGGCCAGGGCGATGCCGGTCACGAGCCCGAGCACGACTCCTTCACCGACCGTGTCGGAGGTGGTCGCCACCGCGAGCATCGCCAGGCCGACTGCCGACACCAGGCACGTCGCGAGCGGCATCAGGTACAGCGACACGGGCGGGCGCTCGCCCTCCGGCGCCTCCCAGCCGACCGCGAGACTCCACTGCTTGCCGAACATCAGGTTCGAGTACCAGAGCCCGCCGAGCGCGAAGAACGCGACGCCGGCCACCAGCACAGCGAGCCAGTTGAGATCACCCAGTACGTCGAACGTCATCGGAGCAACCCTCGGCTGACCGCGTCATCGGCGTCGTCGACAGGGTAGAACAGCGCGGCGCCGTGCACCGTGACCGCGACCCGGTCGCCGGAACGTACTGGCACCATCCCCTGGACCCGGGCCTGGAGCGGGCCGGCCGACCCGTCCCGGGCGGCCAGGCGGACGGTGGCGTCATGCCCGTGGAAGACGATGTCGAGCACCTCGTACTCGGCTCGCGGATCCGGCCTGAGGAGAAGCTGCTCCGGCCGCAGTACCGCGAGCCCCTCGCCGGTCGGCGCGCTCCCGTTCGCGACCAGCGGCAGTTGGCCGAGCCTGGTCGCGACCACCCCGGCGCCGGCCTGGCCGGGGAGCACGACCGTCTCGCCGACGAATCTGGCGACGCCCAGGTCTGCCGGTGCGAGGTAGACCGTGGCCGGGTCGGCGTGCTGGACGATCCGGCCGCCACGCATGACCGCGACAGCGTCGGCCATGCCCAGCGCCTCCTCCTGGTCGTGCGTGACCAGCACGGCGGTCGCGCCGGTCGCCCGGAGCGCGGCGCGCATCTCAGCGCGGACGTCGGCACGCAGTCCGGCATCCAGCGAGCTGAACGGCTCGTCGAGCAGCAGCACGGCCGGGCCGGGAGCGAGCGCGCGAGCCACTGCGACCCGCTGCTGCTGGC
>JACCYY010000093.1 GCA_013696235.1 Sporichthyaceae bacterium
GCGCGGCGCAGATGAACACCCAGGCCAGCTGGTACCAGTAGAAGAACGGGAAGCCGAAGAGCCGAGGCTCCGCGCGCGCGTACGTCGGCACCAGCAGCGGCACCACGATGCACACGGTGAGCAGCACGCCCGCGATCACGAGTGGCGTGCGGATCCGTGGCCACGCGGACGCTGGCCGGTCAGACGCGTGCCGGCCGGATGGTCGGTCAGACGACGGGGCGTCGGTCACAGGAACGTCGGGCAAAGGGACCACCTCCACGCGAGCACACCGGGCGCCAGGAACCTACTGCGCTCGGTGTCGCTGCACAGCCCTGTACCCGTCAGCCACGTCGACGAACGGCAGGTTTCCGACGACGAGCGGTCAGCGCGCGGGGCCGTACCCGGTTCCGTCGTCGGTGTCCAGCGGCCGCGCGACGGTGGAACGGGCCCGATCGAGCTCGGCCTCCACCAGGCCGTAGATCTCGCGCTGCACGGTCTCCACCTTGGGCACGTCGTACAGCAGGAGCTGGCCTTGCTCGCCGGCGGAGGACACGACGAGCGTCCCGCAGCCGAGCATGCGGTCGACCAGCCCGTGGTCGAACGAGACGTCGTTCACCCGGGACAGCGGCATCGTGCGTCCGTACCGGCGGATCACCCCGTGGTTCGTCAGGATCCGCTCGTTCGTGACGACGTACCGCGAGGTCAACCAGTTGAGGAACGGCCACACACTCCATCGGGCGACGATCACGAGACCCACCACGACGATCGCCAGCCTGATCCACAGCTGTGCGCCGCCGTCCGGGATGGGCTGGGTGGCGAAGCCCACGGCTGCGCACACCACGACGAAGATCAGGATTGGCCCGAACATCGCCTTGATGTGCTGGCGCAACGCCAGGACGACGTGCTCGTTCGGCCCGAGCTGCTTCTGTGACACCACGTGGAGATGGTGACACGTCTCAGCGCACGTGCACCACGTCGCCGGCGCTCAAGGCCAGCTGGGCGGACGCTGTCGAGACCACGAGTCGGCCGTCGAGGTCGACGGTCCGCCCGATCCCGCGCACCGTCCGTCCTCCGGGCAGCGCGACGGCGACCTCCCGGCCGATGGTGTCGCAGCGGGCCAGGTAGGCGGGCCGAAGCCCGGCCGGGTCACCTCCGCCCTCACGCCAGCTGCCGTACGTCGCCGCCAGGTCACCGAGCAGGTCGGTCAGCACGGTGACCCGGTCGAGCTTGGTGGCACCGGCTAGCGCGAGCGACGTTCCGCCGGGCGGGAGCTCGGCCGGCTCGTTTGACACGTTGAGCCCGAGCCCGACCACCAGCGCGTCCGGCGCGCCGGCGCCGACCACCTCGACCAGGATGCCGGCGATCTTGCCGCCGTCGACGAGCACGTCGTTCGGCCACTTCAGCCGCGCCTCGACCCCCGCCCGTTCGACGACCCGGGCGACGACCATTCCGGCGAGCAGCGGCAACCAGGTCCAGCGGTCCCGCGGGATCAGGGCCGGCCGGAGCAGCACAGACACCGCGATGCCCGCGCACGGCGGTGACGCCCACGTCCGCGCCAGGCGTCCCCGACCGGCGACCTGGTGATCGGTCGACCGCACCGTGCCTTCCGGTGCCCCCTGGCGAGCAAGTGCGGCGACGTCGGCGTTGGTCGACCCGGTCGCCGGGGTGGACTCGACGTCGACGTAGAACGGCCACGCCCGAAGCGCCTGGCGCAGCACGGCACCGTCGAGTGCGGCGGGAGGCCGGTCGGGGTCCTGCACCTGGGTGAGCCTCGCACGCTGAGCCGTGCGCGTAGGCTCCACGCCGACGCGAGGGAGGTGGCGACCGTGACGACGGGGAGGTCCGCGGACGGGCCGAGAGGCCTGCCTGCGATCGACATCCGCTCCACGGCCGGCAAGCTCGCCGACCTGTACCGCCGCAACGACGAGGCGGTCCATGCCGGAACTGCCCGCGCGGTCGAGAAGCAGCACGCCAAGGGCAAGATGACCGCGCGCGAGCGGATCGTCGCGCTCCTCGACGACGGCAGCTTCATCGAGCTCGACGAGTTCGCCCGGCACCGCTCGTCGAACTTCGGGCTCGCGGCCAACCGGCCGTACGGCGACGGTGTGATCACCGGGTTCGGCACGGTCGACGGTCGACAGGTGTGCGTCTTCAGCCAGGACGTGACGATCTTCGGCGGAAGCCTCGGCGAGGTGTACGGCGAGAAGATCGTCAAGATCCTCGACCTGGCGCTCAAGACGGGTTGCCCGGTGGTCGGGATCAACGAAGGCGGTGGTGCCCGGATCCAGGAAGGCGTCGTCTCGCTCGGTCTCTACGGTGAGATCTTCCAGCGGAACGTGCGGGCCTCCGGGGTGATCCCGCAGATCTCGCTGATCATGGGCTCAGCGGCCGGCGGGCACGTGTACTCGCCGGCGCTGACCGATTTCACCGTCATGGTCGACCAGACGTCCCACATGTTCATCACCGGTCCGGACGTGATCAAGACGGTCACCGGCGAGGACGTCTCGTTCGAAGACCTCGGAGGGGCCCGGACGCACAACACCAAGTCGGGCAACGCGCACTACCTCGGCGCCGACGAGGCTGACGCGATCGAGTACGTGAAGGCGCTGCTCGGCCACCTGCCGAGCAACAACCTCGAGGACCCGCCCGTGTTCGGCGACGAGACCGAGCTCGAGATCAACGACGTGGACCGCGAGCTCGACGACTTCGTCCCGGACTCCGCCAACGTGCCCTACGACATGCACGAGGTGCTGGCCCACGTCCTCGACGACGGCGAGTTCCTCGAGGTGCAGGCGCTCTTCGCGCCCAACATCCTCGTCGGGTTCGGTCGGGTCGAGGGCCGAAGCGTCGGCGTCGTCGCGAACCAGCCGCTGCACCTGGCTGGCTGCCTCGACATCGACGCGTCGGAGAAGGCGGCCCGCTTCGTACGGACCTGTGACGCGTTCAACGTGCCGGTCCTGACGTTCGTCGACGTGCCCGGCTTCCTGCCCGGCACCGACCAGGAGTGGAACGGCATCATCCGGCGCGGCGCCAAGCTCATCTACGCCTACGCCGAGGCGACGGTGCCGAAGGTCACGGTGATCACCCGGAAGGCGTACGGCGGTGCGTACGACGTGATGGGCTCCAAGCACCTCGGCGCAGACGTCAACGTCGCGTGGCCGACCGCCCAGATCGCCGTCATGGGCGCGCAGGGAGCGGTGAACATCCTGTACCGCAAGGATCTCGCCGGCGCCGACGACGCGGACGCCCGACGCGTCGAGCTGGTCGCGGACTACGAGGACACGCTGGCCAACCCCTACATCGCCGCCGAGCGCGGATATGTCGACTCGGTGATCCCACCGTCCTACACCCGGCTCTACGTCACCAGGTCGCTGCGTGCGCTGCGCAACAAGCGGGATGCGATGCCGCCACGCAAGCACGGGAACATCCCGCTCTAGCACCGGCCGCAGCGGACGCCGTCAA
>JACCYY010000121.1 GCA_013696235.1 Sporichthyaceae bacterium
CGACCGTGGTCTGCGGCATGAGCGAGTTGCCGAGCGAGTAGGTCCCCTCGGCGTCGACGAGGACCTGGCTGGCCTTGCGGAGGAAGTAGTCCTCGTAGATCTCGTCGTCGACGTTCTGGTTCGGCGAGAGCCATCGGCCGGTGGACGCGATGAGCGTTCCGGCCTCACGGGTCGCCAGGTACTTCACCAGGGCCTCCGACTGCGGTGTCTGGTTGATCATGCCGATGATCTCGCCGGAGATGGAGCGGATCCCGGGAAGTTCCGCCTCGAAGTCCGGGGCCGGGAAGAAGTCGAGCTGCTCGCCCGGCGCCAGGTCGGGGAAGCTGTCGGTGATGATCCCGCCCATGAACGTCGCCTGCGCCAGCAACGAGCAACCAGGCGGGTCGGTGAACATCGGGTTGGCGGCCTTGGCGAAGTCGGTGCTCAACGCCGACGTCGTGCCGCCGTAGACCATGCCCTCGGCCACGGTCTCGCCGTACGTGGCGAAGGCCGCCTCGAGCTCGGGCGAGGTCCACGGCTCCTCGCCGTCCTGCCACCGCTTGTGGAACTCGGGGCCGGCCTGGCGGAGAAGGATCTCGTCGATGAAGTCCGCGGCCGGCCAACCGCTCGCCGCCCCGCTGGCCAGGCCGACGCACCACGGCGTGGCGCCGGCGTCGGCGGCCCCTTGAGCCCACTCCTGCAGCTCGTCCCAGCTGGCCGGGTCGGTCGGGCCGTCGTACGTCTCCGGGTTGTACCAGATCAGCCCACCGAGGTTGACGGAGCTGAAGATGCCGAAGACCGCGCCGTCGAGCGAGCCGGTCTCGAGCAGGCTGGTCGAGAAGTTTGCCTCGAGCACGTCGGTTCCGACGACCTCGCCGAGGTCGGCGAGCACACCGTCGTCGGCGAGCGCTGACATCTCCCCGATCGCCGGGGTCGCGACGAGGTCGGGCGGGTTGCCGCCGTCGACGCGCGTCTGCAGGACCGCGGCGAAGTCACGGGTGCCCTCGTACTGGACCTCGATACCGGTCGCCGCCTCGAACGGAGCGAGCACCGTCAGGAACGCGTCGAGCTCCTCGCCGCCGAGCACGCCGAGCATCGTGACCTGTCCGTCCAGCGTCTCGCCGCCGACCGCCTCGAGCGCTGCCGCCTCGGCCGCCGCCACCGCCGCGTCGGGAGCCGCATCCGGTGCCTCAGGCGTGCTGACCGATTCGGGGGTGCTGCACGCGGTCAGGACCAGGACTGCGGTAGCGGCGATGGCCGCAGCCGAACGGTAGTGCTGCATGGTCACTCCTCGAAGGTTGCGAAGAACGCCTACGGAGCTGCGTCGGGCCTGGAAGACGCCGACCGTAACAGGACAATGGTCGATTGTCGACAATCGACCTGAGCACTATGCTCCGACTGGCCAGCGAGCCGGAGCAGAGACGGAGGTGGGCTGATGACGGCCTTGGGACTGCGGCGCGTGCCGAGCCAGTCTCGCCGTGAGCAGGTGGCCCAGATCCTGCGGGAGGCGATCACCGAGGGACGGCTCAAGCCAGGCGACCGGCTGGTCGAGACTGACCTGGCCAACGAGCTCGGTACGAGCCGCGCACCGGTTCGAGAGGCGCTGCGCCAGCTCGAGGAGCAGGGCCTCGTCGCGTCGTACCCGTACCGCGGGAGCGAGGTGCTCGGCGTCTCGCAGGACGAGGTCGAGCAGGTGCTCGTGCCCATCCGCGTCACACTCGAGCGGTTCGCCTACTCCAAGGCGCTCGGCCGGCTCAGCCAGGACGACTTCGACGCGCTCCAGGCGCTGGTGGACGAGATGGCCACGGCGGTCCGGGAAGGCTCGACCGAACGGCTCGCCGATGCCGACATCCAGTTCCACGAGCTGATCATCATTCGCTCGGAGCAACGGCACTGCCTCCAGATCTGGCGGACGATCCAGCCACGGGTGCGCGCCTACTTCCGTCGCGACGCACCTGCGCACTCCGACCCGCGGACCGTGCCCGTGCAGCACCAGGAGCTCCTCGACGTGCTCAAGACCGGCCCGGAGGAGGCCGTCCTCGACGCGATCGACCGCCACATCCACATCCACCTGTCGCCCGATGTCGCCGCTCATGAGCGGTAGCACGGTCCTCGTGACCGGCGCTGGTTCCGGGATCGGTCGGGCCGTCGTGCTCGCCTGCGCCGGGCGAGGCATGAGCGTCGCCGCGCTCGACGTGGACGCCGCGCGCGCCGCGTCCGCGGCCGACGAGGCGAACGCGGCCGGATCCCCGCGAGCGGTCGGGATCGCGTGCGACGTGTCGGTGGAGGCGTCGGTGCGCGAGGGATACGACCAGGCGGTCACGGCCCTCGGCGGGTTCGACGGGGTGTGCGCCAACGCCGGCATCGAGATCAACGCCCCGCTGCACGAGTTCGGGCTCGACCAGTGGCGCCGGGTGCTCGAGGTCAACCTGGTCGGGATGTTCCTCACGTGTCGGGAAGCCCTCCGCCGGCTGGTGGAGGCGGGGTCACCCGGGTCGATCGTCTGCACCTCGTCCCCGTCGGCGTTCGTCGGCTTCGCCGGCGGCGGCAACAGCGCGTACGCCGCTTCGAAGGGCGGTGTCTCGGCATTCGTACGGTCGGCGGCGCTGGACTACGCGCCGTACGGGATCCGGGTCAACGCCGTGGTGCCGGGCGCTACGGACACCCCGATGCTGGTGACCGGACGGGACGAGGCCGCGCGCGCCGACCAGCTCGCGCACATCCGGTCGGTGGCCAGCAGCCAGATCCCGCTCGGCCGGCTGGGCAGACCCGAGGAGATCGCGGCCGCCGTCGTATGGTTGCTGTCGAGCGACGCGTCCTACGTCACCGGCTCGCACCTCGTGTGCGATGGCGGCCTGCTGGCCAAGAGTGCCAACGACTTCTGAAGGGAACCGCTGTGACCGCTGCACCCGCCATCGGGTCGACGACGTGGGTCGTCGCCGACGGCTACATCCCGCCGGGGAGCACCGGTCCGGCTCCGGCCATGACGAGCCACGACAGCGTGTGCCTGCTCAACGCCGGTGCTGACGGCGTCGTCGTCGAGATCGTCGTCTATTTCACCGACCGCGAACCCATCGGCCCGTACGTCATCGAGGTGCCCGGTCGGCGGGCGCACCACCAGCGGATCAACGACCTGCGCGATCCCGACGTCGTCCCGGTCGGCGTGGACTACAGCCTGGTGCTGACGAGCACCGCGCCGATCGTCGTCCAGCACACCCGTCTCGACTCGCGACAAGCCGCCAACGCCCTGATGTCGACCATCGCCTACCCCGTGAGCTAGCTCGGCTCGGAGCCCGGTCGGTTTGCGGCCTGGCTGAAGGGCGAGACCGGGCGGTCCACGAGGACGCCGTCCACCGTCGTGTCGACGAGCTCGTTGTAGAACCCGACTCTTCCCGTGATCTTCCCCACCGCGGGAAAGGGTGCCGAGTAGGACCAGGCAACGTTCCTCGCCTCCGGCCGCTCGGTGACGTCCCAGTACTGGTCCGCCTGGCCCTTGTACGGACAGAGGCTGTCGTTCGTGCTCGGGCTGAGCGCGTCGAAGTTCACGTCCTC
>JACCYY010000128.1 GCA_013696235.1 Sporichthyaceae bacterium
GGCCTCGATCGTGTCCTCCAGCGGGACGGTCGAGCCCTCGATGCCGGTGAACTGCTTGGCCACGTAGGTGTTCTGCGACAGGAACCGCTGCAGACGGCGCGCCCGTGAGACGACGATCTTGTCCTCCTCGGACAGCTCGTCGACGCCCAGGATCGCGATGATGTCCTGCAACTCCTTGTTGCGCTGCAGGATCCCCTTCACCCGGATGGCGGTCTGGTAGTGCTCCGAGCTGATGTAGCGCGGGTCCAGGATCCGCGACGTCGAGGTCAGCGGGTCCACGGCCGGGTAGATGCCCAGCGAGGCGATCTCACGCGAGAGCTCGGTGGTCGCGTCGAGGTGGGCGAACGTGGTCGCCGGAGCAGGGTCGGTGTAGTCGTCGGCAGGCACGTAGATCGCCTGCATCGAGGTGATCGAGTGACCGCGCGTCGAGGTGATGCGCTCCTGGAGCACGCCCATCTCGTCGGCCAGCGTGGGCTGGTAACCGACGGCGGACGGCATCCGGCCGAGCAGCGTCGAGACCTCGGAACCCGCCTGGGTGAAGCGGAAGATGTTGTCGATGAAGAGCAGCACGTCCTGCTCCTGCACGTCGCGGAAGTACTCGGCCATGGTCAGCGCCGACAAGGCCACCCGCAGACGCACCCCGGGTGGCTCGTCCATCTGGCCGAACACCAGCGCGGTGTCCTTGATGACGCCGTCCTCGGTCATCTCGAGGAACAGGTCGTTGCCCTCTCGGGTGCGCTCGCCGACGCCGGCGAACACCGAGGTGCCGCCGAAGTTCCGGGCGACCCGGATGATCATTTCCTTGATCAGCACCGTCTTGCCCACCCCCGCACCGCCGAACAGGCCGATCTTGCCGCCCTGCACGTACGGGGTGAGGAGGTCGATCACCTTGAGGCCGGTCGGCAGCATCTCGGTCTTGCCCTCGAGCTGGTCGAAGGAGGGCGGCCTCCGGTGGATCGGCCATCGCTCCGTGATCTTCAGCGACGAGGTCTCGACGTCGAGGGACTCACCGAGAGTGTTGAACACGTGTCCCTTGACGACGTCGCCGACCGGGACGGTGATCGGGCCGCCGGTGTCCTGCACCGGCTTGCCGCGGACCAGGCCGTCGGTCTGCTGCATCGAGACCGCCCGTACGAGGTTGTCGCCCAGGTGCTGGGCGACCTCGAGCGTCAGCATCTTGGTCTCGCCGCCGAGCTCAACGTCGACGTGCAGCGCGTTGAACAGCGCCGGCATCGTGTCGGCGGAGAACTCCACGTCGACCACCGGCCCGATCACCCGAGCCACCCGACCGATGCCGCCCTCCTCCGGGGTCGACTCCTCGCCCGTGTCGCCCTTCGTCTCGTCGACAGTCGCGGTCATGGCGTCTACTCGCTTCCTGCGGTCGCATCGGCGAGTGCGTTCGCACCACCGACGATCTCGCTGATCTCTTGGGTGATCTCGGACTGGCGGGCCTGGTTGGCCTCGCGGGTCAGGGTCTTGACGAGCTCCTCGGCGTTGTCCGTCGCCGACTTCATGGCCCGGCGGCGCGACGCCAGCTCCGCGGCAGCGGCCTGGAGCAGGGCGTTGTAGATCCGGCTGCCGATGTACTGCGGCAGCAGGGCGTCGAGCACTGCCTCGGCCGAGGGTTCGAACTCGTAGAGCGGAAGCGCTCCCTCGGCCGGCTCGTCGGTGGTCTCCTCGTACTCCAGCGGCAGGAGGCGACGCGCCACCGGTCGCTGGGTGAGCATCGAGACGAACTCCGTGTACACGATGTGGATCTCGTCCACGCCGCCGTCCTCGGTGGGGCGCACGAACGCCTCGATCAGCGCGTCGGCGATCTCCTTCGCCACCGCGTACGTCGGCTGGTCGGAGAACCCGGTCCACTCACCCGCGATCTCGCGCTGGCGGAAGCGGTAGTAGCCGACGCCGCGGCGGCCGGTCAGGTAGGGCACGATCTCCTTGCCCTCGCCGCGCAGCAGCGCGGCCAGCGCCTCGCCCTCCCGGATCGCGTTCGACGAGTACGCGCCGGCGAGGCCCCGGTCGGAGGTGATCACCAGCATCGCCGCCCGAGTCGGGTTCTCCGGCTCGGTGGTGAGCGGGTGGTCGGCGTTGGAGAAGCTCGCGACGGCCGACACCGCGCTGGTGATGCCCTGCGCGTACGGCGTCGAGTCCTTGACCCGCTGCTGCGCCTTGACGATCCGCGACGCGGCGATCAGCTCGAACGCCTTGGTGATCTTGGCGATCGACTTCACGGATCGGATCCGCTGTCGGTAGACCCGGAGTTGGGCTCCCATGGGGAGTGCCTCGCCCCCCTACTTCTTCGCCGGCTTGCGGACGTGCTTGACGATCTTCTCCTGCTCGACCTCGTCCTCGTCGAGCGCCTCGGACTCCGCCTCGTTCAGCAGCTTGCCCTCGCTGGTCTCGAACTGCTCCTTGAACGAGCCAAGGGCGTCGTCGAGCGAGGTGACCGTGTCGTCGCCGAGCGCCTTGGTCTCGGCGATCGTGTCGAGGATCGCTTTGTGGTCACGCCGGAGGTAGTCGAGGAACTCCGCCTCGAACCGCCGGATGTCGACGACCGGGACCTCGTCGAGCTTGCCGGTCGTACCGGCCCAGATCGACACGGCCTGCTCCTCCATCGGGAACGGGCGGTACTGCGGCTGCTTGAGCAGCTCCACGAGCCTGGCGCCCCGGTCGAGCTGGGCGCGGGACGCCTTATCCATGTCCGAGCCGAACGCGGCGAACGCCTCGAGCTCGCGGAACTGGGCCAGGTCCACCCGCAGACCGCCGGCCACGGACTTCATCGCCTTGGTCTGCGCAGCCCCCCCGACGCGGGACACCGAGTTCCCGACGTTGATCGCCGGGCGGACACCGGAGTTGAACAGGTCGGACTCGAGGAAGATCTGGCCGTCGGTGATGGAGATGACGTTCGTCGGGATGTAGGCCGAGATGTCGTTGGCCTTGGTCTCGATCAGCGGGAGCCCGGTGATCGAGCCGCCGCCCAGCTCGTCCGACATGCGCGCGCAGCGCTCGAGCAGGCGCGAGTGCAGGTAGAACACGTCGCCGGGGTACGCCTCACGCCCCGGGGGACGGCGCAGCAGCAGCGAGACCGCGCGATAGGCCTCGGCCTGCTTGGTCAGGTCGTCGAACACGATCAGCACGTGCTCGCCCTTGTACATCCAGTGCTGGGCGATCGCCGACCCGGTGTAGGGCGCGATGTACTTGAACCCGGCCGGGTCCGAGGCGGGTGAGGCGACGATCGTGGTGTATGCGAGCGCGCCGTTCTCCTCGAGCGTGCGCCGCACGGCGGCGATCGTGGTGCCCTTCTGACCGATCGCGACGTAGACGCACTTGACCTGGCGGTCCTTGTCGCCGGACTCCCAGTTCGCGCGCTGGTTGAGGATCGTGTCGATCGCGATCGCGGTCTTGCCGGTCTGCCGGTCACCGATGATGAGCTGGCGCTGGCCGCGCCCGATCGGGGTCATGGCGTCGATCGCCTTGATCCCGGTCTGTAGCGGCTCGCTCACAGGCTGCCGCTGCACCACCGACGGCGCCTGCACCTCGAGCGGTCGGCGGGTCTCGGCCTCGATCTCGCCGAGCCCGTCGATGGGAGCCCCGAGCGGGTCGACGACGCGACCGAGGAACGCATCGCCGACCGGTGCCGAGAGGACCTCGCCGGTCCGGCGGACGGTCTGCCCCTCCTCGATCGCGTCGTACGCGCCGAGCACGACGACGCCGATCTCACGGACGTCGAGGTTGAGCGCGACGCCCAGCGTGCCGTCGTCGAACTCGAGGAGCTCGTTCGTCATCGCCGAGGGCAGTCCCTCGACGTGCGCGATGCCGTCACCGGTGTCGATGACGGTCCCGACCTCCTCGCTGGCGACCGACGAGGGCTCGTACGAGGAGACGAACTTCTCGAGCGCGTCCCGGATCTCCTCCGGTCGGATCGTGAGCTCCGTCATGGTGTCAGTTCCTGCTCTCGTGGTCGCTGGCGGGTGAGTCGAAGTTCTGGGCGGGGGTCCGGACGGGCATCGGCTACCCCGCCAGCCGTCGGCGGGCCTCGTCCAGGCGCGCGAGGACGGTGGCGTCGACGACCTCGTCGCCGAGCCGGACGGCGAGACCACCGAGCACGGTCGCGTCGATCTCGACGTTGAGCGCCACGCTGCGGCCGTACATCCTCGACAGCGCGGCGGTCAGCCGGTCGCGCTGCTCGGCGGTGAGGTCGGTCACCGAGCGGACGTGGGCCACGAGCCGCTCGCGCCGGGCCGCCGCGACGCCCGAGTAGCGCTCGAGCGTGTGCTCGACGTTTCGGCTGCTTCTGGCGAGGACCGCCTGGTCGATCAGCGTCCGCGTCTGGTCGGCCACCTTGCCGCCGCCGATCAGCGCGTCGAGCAGGGCCGACTTGCGATCGGCGTCGACCTCGCCGGTGAGCGCGCTGCGCAGGTCCTGGTCGCCCACCATGATCCGGCGAAAGCGAAACAGCTCGTCCTCGAGCCGGTCGAGCGCTCCGGCCTGGTCGGCGCTGGCCACGACGGCGCGGACGGCGAGGTCCTCGACGGCGTCGGCGAGATCGCGCGGGCTGGCCCACCGCTGGCCGACCGCCGTCCGGAGCACCTTGCGTGTGGGGTCGGAGAGCTGGGCGGACAGCATCGTGTCGAGCAGGCCAGCCCGATCCGTCCCGGACCTGGACCGGTCCCACAGCGCCCGGCGCAGCGCGGTCTGCCGGCTGAGCAGGCGGCCGACGGCGAAGAGCTCGTCGCCGAGCGCATCGGTATCGGCCCGGTCACTCTCGATCACCTGCTCGAGCTCGGCCGCGGCCGCGGCGAGGGCGTCCCGGCTGGCCCCCTGGTTCATCGAGCCGCCCGGGCGTCCTGCGTGTCCTCCGCGGTCGCCTCCAGCTCCTCGAGGAACCGGTCGACCGTGCGGCGCTGGCGCGCCTCGTCCTCGAGCGATTCGCCGACGACCCGGCCGGCCAGGTCGACCGCGAGCCGGCCGACCTCCGTGCGCAGCGACGCCAGCGCCTGCTTGCGCTCGGCCTCGATCTGCTGATGGGCCTGCGTCGTCAGCCGCTTGGACTCCGCCTGCGCCTCCTCGCGCATCTCCTTGAGGATCACCGCTCCCTCCTGGCGGGCCTTCTCGCGCAGCCCGGCCGCCTCGTGCCGGGCCTCCGCGAGCTGCTCCTTGTACTTGGCCAGCGTCTCGGCTGCCTCGGCCTGGGCCTCCTCGGCCCGGGCCAGCCCGCCCTCGATGGCATCCGCGCGCTCTTCGAGCGTCTTCTTGATGCGCGGCAGCAGGACCCGGGCCAGCGCGAAGAACACGACGAAGAACGCGATGCCGCCGACGACCAGCTCGGCCACCGGCGGGACCAGGATGTTCGGGGCTTCCTCGGCCGCAGCGAGAATGCTCATCGAGGCTTCCTTCCGACGTGGTACGTCGTCAGCTGGTGGGGTAGACGAACGGTGCGACGAACCCGATCAGCGCCAGCGCCTCGGTGAGGACGAAGCCGAGGATCATGTTCTGGCGGAGCAGGTTGTACGCCTCCGGCTGGCGCGCGATGGCCTGGACGCCCAGCCCGAAGATCAGGCCGACGCCGATCCCCGGGCCGATCGCCGCGAGGCCGTACCCGATGGCGCCGACGCTGCCGAACAGCTCAGCAAGAAACATGGAGGTTCCCTTCGGAGTTGGTGCGTGTGATGGGGGTGCCTGACGGGTGGGGTGGTGCAGACGGTCGCTGTGCTTGCGCGTGCTCCTCGCTGGTCAGTGGTCGACCTCCACCGAGCTCTGGATGTAGACGGCGGCGAGCAGGGTGAAGATGAACGCCTGCAGCACCTGGATGAACATCTCAAACCCGGTCATCGCGATCGTCATGACGAAACCGGCCACGCCGATGACGATGCCCAGGCCCTGGGTCTCGACGATGAAGTAGTACGCGGTGACGGCGAAGAACGCGATCAGGACGTGGCCGGCGAACATGTTCGCGAAGAGCCGGACCGCGTGGGTGAACGGGCGGACCAGGATCGTCGAGATGAACTCCAGCGGCGCGAGGATCACGTACACCGGCTTGGGGATGCCCGGCGGGAACATCATGTTCTTGAAGTAGCCGACCGGTCCCTGGTGCTTGATCCCGAGGAAGATAAAGAGCAGGTAGACGGTGATCGCGAGGACCGCGGGGTACGCGATGCGCGACGTCACCGGGAACTGCAGGAGCGGGATCACCGCGAACAGGTTGAGGATCCAGATGAAGAAGAACAGCGACACCAGTAGCGGGACGTACTTGTCGCCCTTCTTGCCGCCGATGATGCTCCGGGCGATGTCGTCCCGGACGAACGTGTAGCCGAGCTCGACCAGCGCCTGGAGCCGCCCGGGGACCATCGTCGGCTTGGCGCAGGCGACGTAGAACAGCGTCACCACGATCGCGGACCCGACAAACGCCATGAGCATCGGCTTGGTCACGTCGAGGCCACCGATCGAGAACAGCGGCTCGAAGTTGAAGATCTCGGTGCCCGGCGCGTGGAAGCCGCTCTCGGTGGCGAGGTTGATCGTCATCGCCGGGCTCCTTCCGTCACGACCGCAGAAACCGCATGTACCCGAGGTACCCGCCGGCGGCGACGCCGAGCACCAGACCGATCGGGAAGAACAGTGAAGCGAAGTCCAGCCATCGGTCGAGCAGCCAGCCCGCGCCGCCGTACACGACCATCCCAGAGATCAGGTAGCTGAGCAGTGCCATCGGGTCGACCGCCCTGGGCTGCGGGTCGCCCTGGGGTTGCGCTCGCTCGTCGTCGTCCACCGCAGACTTCACCTGGCTCATCGCTGGCGGGACCATAGCAGGCGCTCACCGGCGCCCTTCCAGCCTCGGTCCGGTGGCTTCGGGGTCGACGTAGAGCACCCGCTGACGCATGAAGGCACGCACCTGGAAGCTGGTCCAGCAGATCACGCCGACCAAGATCGTCCAGGCGAAGGCCTGGAAGTCGAACTCGTCGGTCTCGCGGAACGAGACCAGGAGGATCCCCAGCAGGACGACCTTCACGATGTACGTGCCGAACGCGGCACCCATCATCACGGCCGGCCCCTTGGCGCTCGCCGTGCTGACGACGTACCAGGAGATCGAGAAGAACGCGAGCACGACGACCAGACCGAGACCGGAACCGAAAAAACCAGGCATCCCGGACAGGAAACTGAAAACGATAACCAGGACCACCCCCACGACGAGCGTGGGGATCGCGGCACCCTTGAGGATCGGGGTGTCCTGCGCCTGCATCGAGGCCTCCGGCCAGCCGGTCGGGGGTGGGGGTGGGGCTGCTCGTGAAAACTATCACAAAGTCTTGCGCACCGGGGCTCCGCCCCCTGGACCCCCAAGACCCTGCAAACCCTGGGAGTTCAGCCCCGACGAGCACGGACGCCGGACTCGATCCGGGGCAGCACGACCGTCGCGAACGTGAGCAAGGCGAGGGCTGCCACCGCGGCGACCCGAACGGTCCACCCCTGGAGCAGGGAGACCGTCACCGCGCCGAACGCCACGGTCGCCGACCAGCCGTACATGAGCAGGACGGCGCGTGAGTGGGAGTGGCCGAGCTCGAGCAGGCGGTGGTGCAGGTGCAGCTTGTCCGCAGAGAACGGCGAGCGCCCGGCCCGGGTGCGCCGGACCACCGCGAGCAGAAGGTCGAGCAGCGGGACGGCAAGGACCGCCACCGGCAGCACCAGCGGCAGCAGCACGAGCAGGAGGTTCTGCCCGTCCGGGACCGCGCCGGGCGGGAACTGACCGGTGAGCGTGATCGACGACGCAGCGAGGAGGAGCCCGATCAGCAGCGCGCCGGAGTCGCCCATGAACACCCGGGCCGGGCTGAAGTTGTGCGGCAGGAAGCCCAGGCACACACCGCACAGCACGACGCTGATCAGCGCCGGCGGCGTCGCGAGGTCGAAGGACTGCCCGACGGACAACAGGTACGTGTACGCGAACGTGGCCGCGGCACCGATGCCCACCACACCGGCGGCCAGACCGTCCAGGCCGTCCACCATGTTCACCGCGTTCATGGTGCCGACGATCACCAGGATCGTCAGCAGCGTGCCCTGGGCCGGTGACAGCACGTACGTGGTCCCCGGCAGCGGGATCCAGTAGAACGTCACGCCTTGGACCACCATGACGCCGGCGACGAGGACCTGCCCGGCGAGCTTGGTGACGGCGTCGATGCCCCACTTGTCGTCGATCACGCCGATCAGGCAGATCAGCGCGCCGCCGGTGAGCAGCGCCTGGGCGTCGTTCGACCGCGCGAACACGAACTGGATGAACGGGAACTGGCTGGCGAACAGCAGCCCGACCGCGAGCCCCGCGAGCATGGCGATGCCGCCGAGCCGCGGGATCGGCATGACGTGCACGTCGCGGTCGCGGACCTCGGTCAGCACTCCGAAGCGGATGCCGATCCGGCGGACCAGACCGGTGAGGAGGAACGTGGTCGCGGCCGCGACCAGCATCGAGAGCAGGTACTCACGCATCCGGGGCGGCTACTCGTCGACCTCGAGGTCCGGGACGATCTCGCGCAGCCGCTCCACCGGCACGGCTCCGACGCGCAGCACACGCGGCGTCGAAGCGGTGAGGTCGACGATCGTGGAGGCCACCGCGCTCGGCGCGTCCCCGCCGTCGAGGTAGACGTGGACGCTCGTGCCGAGCTGGCGCTCCGCGTCGTCGCACGTGGTGGCAGCCGGCTCGCCGGAGCGGTTGGCGCTCGTCACCGCGAGCGGGCCGTGCTTGACCAGCAGCTCGAGCATGAGCTCGTGGTCGGGCATGCGCACGGCGACCGTGCCGCCGCCCTCGCCGAGATCCCACCGCAGCGACCGCTGCTCGGTGCAGACCAAGGTGAGCGGCCCCGGCCAGAGCGCCTCGACGAGCCGGTCACCGTAGGCGCCGCGGGTCGCCGTGATCGCCCGGAACGTCGCCAGCGTGCCGACGAGGACCGGAACCGGCATGTCCCGGCCGCGACCCTTCGCCGCGAGCAGGGCGGCCACAGCCGTGTGGGTGAACGCGTCGCAGGCGATCCCGTAGACCGTGTCGGTCGGAGCGACCACGATCTCACCACGGGCCAGCGAGGCCAGGGCGACCGCCACACCGGTCGACCGCTCCTCGGGCGTCAGCACGTCGAACCGCTCGGACACGCCGGTCACCGTACGGCACGGGCGCGCCGAGCTGCGGTCACCGAGCGGCATCGACGACCCGGGTCGCGGTGACGAAGCGGGAGCGTCCGGCGAGGTCGAGGTGGTCACGGACCTCGTGCCAGGCACCGGTCGCCGTGAAGACGTCCGGCGCGCTCACGGCCTGGGCGTCGGCATGCTCGACGGCCACCACGCCACCGGACCGGAGCAGGCGCGCAGCGGTGCGCTCGACCTGCCGGACGATCGCGAGCCCGTCGCCCTCGGCCCACAGCGCAGCTCCCGGGTCGTGGTCGCGGACCTCCGGGTCCACGCTCTCCCACGCGTCCAGCGGGATGTACGGCGGGTTCGCGGCGACGACGTCGACGGTCGCGTCGAGCTCACCGAACGCGTCGGCGAGGTCGCCGTGGACGAGGTGCACGCCCGTGCCGGCGAGGTTGCGGAGTGCCCAGCCGTACGCTCGCTCGTCGAGCTCGACCGCGTGCACGACGGCGCCGGGCACCTCGGTGGCCACTGCGAGCGCGACCGCGCCGGACCCGGTGCAGAGGTCGACCACGACTGGTGCGGGTGGCGCGTCGCGGTTGAGTCGGTCGATCACCCAGCCGGCGAGCACCTCGGTTTCCGGGCGCGGGATGAAGACGCCGGGCCCGACCTCGAGCTCGACGTGGCGGAAGTAGGCGCGGCCAGTGAGGTGCTGCAGCGGCTCGCGCTCCGCGCGGCGGATGATCAATGCTTCGTACTCATTGCTGTCGATCTCCGTCCGCACCAGCAGATCTCCTCGGCTGCAGCCGATGACATGGGCGGCGAGCGCCTCCGCGTCGTGCCGAGCCGCTGGGACGCCGGCCTCGGCCAGCCGCCTGGCGGCGTCGACGAGGGCGGCTCGGAGCGGGACCACGGGACGGCTCAGGCCACTGGTCCGGCAAGCCGCGCCGCCACGTCGGCGTCTACGTTGGCCTGGATCACGGCGTCGAGCTCACCGTCGAGCACCTGGTCGAGGTTGTAGGCCTTGAAGCCCACCCGGTGGTCGGAGATCCGGTTCTCCGCGTAGTTGTAGGTCCGGATCCGCTCGGAGCGGTCGACGGTGCGGACCTGGCTGCGCCGGGACGCGGCGGCCTCGGCATCGGCCTCCTCCTGCGCCAGTGCGAGCAGGCGCGCCCGCAGGATCCGCATCGCCTGCTCGCGGTTCTGCAGCTGGCTCTTCTCGTTCTGGCAGGACACCACCACACCGGTCGGGACGTGGGTGAGGCGGACCGCGGAGTCGGTGGTGTTCACGCTCTGCCCGCCGGGCCCGGACGAGCGGAAGACGTCGATCCGGATCTCGTTGGGGTCGATCACGACATCGACGTCCTCGGCCTCGGCAAGGACGAGCACGCCGGCCGCGGACGTGTGGATCCGGCCCTGCGACTCGGTGACCGGGACGCGCTGCACGCGATGCACGCCGCCCTCGTACTTGAGCCGGGCCCACACGCCGTCCGGCGCGCTGGAACGTGATTTCACCGCGACGGCGACCCCTTTGTAGCCGCCGAGGTCGGACTCGACGGCATCGAGGACCTCGGTCTTCCAGCCCTGGAGCTCGGCGTACCGCAGGTACATCCGGAGGAGATCGCCTGCGAAGAGGGCAGATTCCTCGCCGCCCTCCCCCGCCTTGATCTCGAGGATCACGTCCTTGCCGTCGTTCGGGTCGCGCGGGAGCAGGAGCGCGGTGAGCCGGGACTCGAGCTCGTCCCGCCGCGCCACGAGGGACTCCGCCTCGGCGGCGAACGACGGGTCCTCGACCGCCAGCTCGCGCGCGGCGACAAGATCGTTCGAGGCCGCCTCGTACGAACGGTAGGCCTCGACCACTTGCGTCAGCTCGGCGTAGCGGCGGCCGACGCGGCGGGCGGCGTCCTGGTCGGCGTGCAGCGCCGGATCGGCGAGCTGGCGCTCGAGCTCGGCGTGCTCGGCGAGATGCGGCTCCACCGACGCGGGCGCGACCATCCCGTCTCCTGGGGCGTCACCTCGGCCGTCTCCTGAGCCGCTGATCGGGCCGCCGTCTGGCGCGGTCGCGGACACACGGGCTCCTCTGTTGCCGAACGGCTCCGGGTACGACGACGACGCCGGACTGCCGCCCTCGAAGGGGCGGCGGTCCGGCGCCGGGGCGGTGCTACTGCTCGGTTGTCGTCGACTTGTTGGCGCCGGCCTTGCCGAAGCGGCGCTCGAAGCGCTCGACGCGTCCGCCGACGTCAAGGATCTTCTGCTTGCCCGTGTAGAACGGGTGGCAGGCGGCGCAGACCTCGACGTGGATCGTGCCGTTCGCGGCCGTGCTGCGCGTGGTGAACCTGTTGCCGCACGTGCACGACACCTCGGTCTCGCCGTACGCGGGATGGATGTCTGCCCTCATGACGTGCTCCTCACTCAACTCGGTCGCCGGGTCGCCCTACGGCCGCAGGACGTGAACCGGAACCCGCTCCGCAGTCTGCCAGGACCGCGAGCACCTGCTCAAACGCCGATGTGCATCTGGCTGTTCCGCCCACGGTGCTCAGTCGGCGTCGACCGAGCCGAAGGACCCGGGGGTCGTCTTCTGGACCTGGGACAGGAACTCGTAGTTGCTCTTGGTCTTGCGCAGCCGGTCGAGCATCAGCTCGAGTGCCTGCTGGGTCTCCAGCGCGTGCAGCACCCGACGGAGCTGCCAGACGATCTTGAGCTCGTCCGGGGAGAGGAGGATCTCCTCCTTGCGCGTGCCTGACTGGTTGATGTCGACAGCCGGGAACACCCGCTTGTCAGCAAGTCTCCGGTCGAGCTTGAGCTCCATGTTGCCGGTGCCCTTGAACTCCTCGAAGATCACTTCGTCCATGCGCGACCCGGTCTCGACCAGCGCCGTGGCCAAGATCGTCAGCGAGCCACCGTGCTCGATGTTGCGCGCGGCACCGAAGAAGCGCTTCGGCGGGTAGAGCGCGGCGGAGTCGACGCCACCGGACAGGATGCGTCCGCTCGCCGGCGCGGCGAGGTTGTACGCCCGCCCGAGGCGGGTCATCGAGTCCAGCAGCACAACCACGTCGTTGCCGAGCTCGACCAGGCGCTTCGCCCGCTCGATCGCGAGCTCGGCGACGGTCGTGTGGTCGTCGGCGGGCCGGTCGAACGTCGACGCGATGACCTCGCCCTTGACCGCGCGCTGCATGTCGGTGACCTCTTCAGGCCGCTCGTCGACCAGCACGACCATCAGGTGGCACTCGGGGTTGTTGGTGGTGATGGCGTTCGCGATCGACTGCAGCACGAGCGTCTTGCCGGCCTTGGACGGGGAGACGATCAGCCCGCGCTGGCCCTTGCCGATCGGGGCGATGATGTCGATGACCCGCGTGGTCAGGATCGACGCCTCGGTCTCGAGCCGCAGCCGCTCCTGCGGGTACAACGGCGTGAGCTTGTTGAAGTCCGGGCGGTTCCTCGACTTGTCCGGCTCGTCGCCGTTCACGCTGTCGAGCGTGACCAGCGCGTTGAACTTCTCGCGACGGTCGCCCTCTGGCGGCTGCTTGACCGAGCCGGTGACGGCGTCGCCCTTGCGCAGGCCGTAGCGGCGCACCATCGACAGCGAGACGTACACGTCGTTGGGACCGGGGAGGTAGCCAGAGGTCCGTACGAACGCGTAGTTGTCGAGCACGTCGAGGATCCCGGCGACCGGCAGGAGGACGTCGTCGTCGCTGACTTGCTGCTGCTGCTGCGGCTGGTCGTTGCCCTCGTACGGTCGACCGGTGCGATCACGGTCCCGGCTGCGGCGCCGGCGGCGGGACCGGCTGCTGCCCGCGTCGTCCCGCGAGGAGTCCTGCTGGTTGCGCTGGTTCGACGACTGCTGGCTCCCGCTGGAACGGTTGCCCTGCTGGTTGTTCTGCTGACTGCCCTGCGAGCGGTCCTGCTGCTGGCGGTCGTGCTGCGCGGACTGGTCCCGGTGGTGCTGCTTGCTCGGCTGGTCGGCGGGAGGGGCGTCGTCCTCGACGGACTGGCCCCGCTCGTAGCGGTTGCTGCCCTGGTCCGACCGCGCCTGGCGGCTGGCCTGGTCCTGGCGGCTTGGCTGGTCCTGGCGGCTGCTTGATCGGCGCTCGCGCTCGGCGACGGTCGAGGAAGCGGTCGAGGCACCGTTCGAAGAGCTGCTCGACCCGCGACCCGCGGCCTCGTCGGCGACGACCGCGCCAGCGGGCGGCCCGGCGACGCCGTTCGATCCGATGGTGGGTGCCTCGACGGCCCGGGTC
>JACCYY010000017.1 GCA_013696235.1 Sporichthyaceae bacterium
TCGATCGGCTCGACCGCGCCGACGGGGTGCGCGTGGTCGGCGTCCGGCGCCGCGACCGCCGCGGCTACGCGGCCCCGGTCACTGTTGATCACTTCACGCTCGGCCGCGGCTTCAGCGGGGCGGTGCACGTCACCGAAGTCGAGGTGGACATGCGGCTCGGCAAGATCCGCGCCACCCGGGTGTGGGGCGGTATCGCCGCCGGCCACATCTACGCCGACCGGTTGGCTCGCAGCCAGTGCGAGGGGTCGATCATCCAGGGCGTCGGGTTCGCCCTGTACGAGGAACGGCACACCGACCCCGCGACCGGCATCGTCCTGACCGACAACCTGGAGGACTACCGCGTCCCCGGGATCGGTGACACCCCCGAGATCGAGATCCACTTCCACCAGGAGGGCTGGGACCACGTGCCCGGAGGCGGGGTCGGCATCGGCGAGCTGGCGACGCTCGGCGTTGCGGCGTCCGTCGGCAACGCGGTCCGGGCCGCGACCGGGTGGTGCCCGCTGGACCTTCCCATCCGCCCGGACCGTCTCCTGGAAGGGATCAACAGGTGAGCGTGGACGCCGTCGTGCTCGCGATCGGACGCAGCGGTGAACTCCGAGCCGGCGGCACCGACGTCACCGCCCGCCAGCGGATCGGCCGCGTCGGGCTGCCGCTGGTCGACCTGAGCGAGGTGCCCGGACTGCGGGGGATCCAGTGGCGGCCGGACGGGTCGGCCCGGGTCGCGGCGATGACCACGGTCGCCGAGATCGCGGCCGACCGTCGGCTGCGGGCTGCGTACCCGGCCCTCACCGCCACCGCCGCCGCGCTTGCGACACCGCAGCTGCGCGCGGCCGGCACGATCGGCGGCAACCTGCTGCAGCGCAACCGGTGCTGGTACTTCCGCAACCCCCGGTTCTCCTGCTTCCAGACCGGCGGCACCGGCTGCCCGGCCCGCGACGGGCTGCACCTGTACTCGGCGGTGGTCGACCTCGGCCCGTGCGTCGTACCCCACCCGTCGTCGCTCGCGATGGCGCTCCTCGCGTACGAAGGCACCCGGGTCGAGGTGCACGGCCGCGGGGCGATCCCGGTGGCCGAGCTCTACGGCGACGGCGCCGACCCGACCCGCGACCACCTGCTGGCCCGGGGCGAGGTGCTGCTGGCGATCGAGCTGCCGGCGCCGACCCCCGGTGAGGGCGCTGCCTACCACCGAGCCATCGGCCGCGCCGAGGCCGAGTGGCCGCTGGTCGAGGCGGTGGCCAGGCTCGTGCTCGACCATCCCGTCGGGCTGGCCGGCGCCGGTGCAAGCGAGATGATCATCCGGTCTGCAGCGGTGGCGGTCGGTGGGGTTGCCCGCACACCGCTTCGGCTCACCGAGGTCGAGGACGCCCTCGTCGGCCGACCCGCCAGCGAGTCGAACCTGCTGGCTGCGGCCGAGCCGGCAACCCTGCGGTGCACCCCGCTGCCCCAGACCACGTACAAGGTCGCGCTGCTGCGCGACACCGTGGTCGAGGTGCTGGAACGGGCCGTCGCCCACGCATGCGATATTCGTGAGCATGCCCGACGATCCGATTGACCGGATCCTCGCCGCGGCGTACACCTGCTTCACCCGCCACGGGGTTCGCCGGACCACGATGGACGACATCGCTACGGCTGCGGGAATGTCCCGGCCGGCGGTCTACCAGTACGTACGGAACAAGGACGACGCGTTCCGTCGGCTCGGCACCCGGCTCTTTGACGGTGCCGTGGCGCAGGCCGAAGCGGCGGCCGCGCGAGATGCACCGCTGGCCGAGCGAGTCCACGACGTGCTCGCCACGAAGCTCGAGCTTTCGCTGCAGCTGCGGCACGACAGCCCGCACGCGGCCGAGCTGCTCGACGAGAGCGCGCGCATGTCCGGCGACCTGGTCGAGGGTTTCACCGCCGCGATCCGGCATCTGCTCACCACGGTGATCACGGCCGCCGCCCGAGGCCGCGAGATCGACCTGCGCGGTGCGGGTGCCGACGAGATCGCCGACATCGCGCTCGCGCTGAACTCCGGACTGGAGGCCGAGATCATCGAGCCGGTCGACCCGGAGCGACCGCGCAGACGGCTGCGGCTGGCCACCGAGCTGCTGGTCGGCGGCCTCTCGGCCGGTGCCCGGTAGGTCAAGCCCACGGGCGGTCCGG
>JACCYY010000020.1 GCA_013696235.1 Sporichthyaceae bacterium
GCGGTCGCGGGTGAGTCTGGCAATGGCGAGCGAGGCGGTCCGCGCGGGACGCGACGCGCGTTCGTGATCGTCGTCGACGCGTCCGTCCTCGTGACCGCGCTCACCGACGGGGGAGCCGAGGGCGCGCTGTCTCGCAACGCACTCGCATCCAGCGGGTCGCTGCATGCACCACACCTCCTCGACGTCGAGGTGACTGCGGCGCTGCGCGGTTTCGCGCTGGGGAATCGGATCGACGCATCCGACGCGGCGACGGCGATCGCAGATCTGGTGGGATACCCGATCGCCCGCTACGACCATGCCCCGCTGCTCGAGCGCACCTTCGAGCTCAGGGACGTCCTGACGACCTACGACGCGATGTACGTCGCGCTCGCCGAGCTGCTCGAGACCTACGTGCTGACCGGCGATCGCCGCATGGCGCGGGCCGTCGCCTCTCCCGACCTCGTCCGGGTGCTCGAACCGTGACCGACCGGAGACGAGTCCGGGTCGGGATCGACACGGGCGGGACGTTCACCGACGTGGTGGCGCTCGACACCGGGTCGGGCGAGCTGGTCACCACGAAGACGCCGTCGACGCCGGCAGACCCGGCCGAGGGGTTCATGGCCGGCGTGGCGAAGGTGCTCGCTCGGCTCGGCTGCGACGGTGATGCCCTGGTGTCGGTGTCGCACGGGACGACGGTGGCGACGAACCAGCTGCTCGAGGGCAAGGTCGGCCGGCTCGGGTTCGTCACCACTGAGGGCTACGAGTTCGTGCTCGAGATCGCGCGGCAGTCCGTGCCCGACGGGTACGGCAACTCCTACTTCTGGGTGAAGCCCAACCGGATCGTGCCGGTCGACCGGGTCCGCGCGGTCGGCGGTCGCCTCGACGTCACCGGTGCCGAGATCCGACCGTTCGACGAGGCGGCGGCGGTCCGGGCCGCCCGCTGGTTCCGCGACCAGGCCGTCGACACCGTCGGGGTCTGCTTCCTCCACTCGTACGCGAACGACGCCCACGAGCTGCGCATGCGCGCGGTGCTCGAGCAGGAGCACCCGGCGTGCGTCGTGTCGATCTCTTCCGAGGTGCTGCGCGAGTACCGCGAGTACGAGCGGAGCGTCACCACACTGGTCGACGCGGCCGTGAAGCCGCGGCTGGCGGCGTACGTCGAGCGGATCCGCAGCCGCCTGGACGAGGTGGCCGAGGACGTGCCGTTCTACGTGATGAAGAGCAACGGTGGTGTGCTGTCGGGAGCCGAGGTGGTGCGGCAACCGATCACGACTGTGCTCTCCGGGCCGGCGGCCGGCGCCCTCGGCGCGGCCGTCGTGGCTGGACGGGCTGGGTTCGGCTCGGTGCTCACACTTGACGGTGGCGGCACCTCGACGGACGTCTCGGTGGTGCTCGACGGGCGGCCGACGCTGACGACCGAGGGCACCGTCGGCGCGTACCCCTCGAAGATCCCGATGATCGACATCGTGACCGTCGGAGCCGGCGGCGGATCGATCGCCAGCCGTTCACCGGAAGGGACGCTCAAGGTCGGACCGCAGTCCGCGGGCGCGGAACCGGGCCCGCTCTGCTACGGCCGTGGCGGCACCGCGCCGACCGTGACCGACGCCCACGTGGTGCTCGGGCGGATCCCGCCTCATCTTCTCGGCGGCGAGATCCCGCTCGACGTCGACGCCGCGCGGACGGGACTGGCCACGCTGGCCGACTCGCTCGGGCTCGACCTCGAGCGGCTCGCCACCGGCATCCTGGAGATCAGCGCATGGAACCAGGCGAACGCGATCCGGCAGGTCACCGTCCGGCGCGGGCTCGACGTCCGCGAGCTCGCGATGGTGGCGTTCGGGGGCTCCGGCCCGCTGCAGGTCTGCCGCTTGATCGACATCCTCGCGCTGCCGGCCGTGGTCGTGCCGCCGGACCCGGGCAACCTCTCGGCGTACGGCCTGCTGACCGTCGACGTGCGCAACGACGACGTGCAGACGGCGGTCCAGCGTGACCGCGAGCTCGATCTCGAGCGGGTCGCGACGGCGTACGCCGCACTCGAGCGACGGTCGGCTGGTGCGCTCGCGGTGGAGGGCTTCGGCGCGAGTGATCACCAGCTGGTGCGGAGTGCGGACCTGCGGTACGACGGCCAGGCGTACGAGGTGCGGGTGGACGCGCCGGCCGGCGCCGTCGACCGCCCGTTCCAGGCGTCGGTGGTCGAGGCGTTCCATGCCGCGCACGAGCGGCTGTACGGCTACTGCTACCGCGGCGTCGACCGGCACCCGGTGGAGTGGGTGAACCTGCGGGTGACCGGGATCGGGCCGATCGACCGCCCCGAGCTCGCCCCTCGCGCCGCCGGCGACGGGAAGATCGAGCGGGCCCGGACCGGCACTCGCCCGGTGCACTTCGACGGTTGGTCCCAGGCGACCGTGTACGACCGGAGCCGGCTCGAGCCGGGCGACGTGATCGACGGGCCGGCCGTGGTCGAGGAGTTCGGGTCCACGGTCCCGGTCCACCCCGGGTACACCGCCCGGGTCGACGCCTACCTCGACCTGGTGGTGAGCCGGACATGAGCAGCCCGGACGTTGGCCGGGACGCCGTGGATCCCGTCCTGGTGGAGATCGTCGAGGGCACGCTGGCGTCGGTCGAGCAAGAGGTGGAGACCGCAATCGGCCGGACCTCGAGGTCGCCGATGATCAGGGACGCGCACGACTTCCGGGCCGGGATCCATGATCGTCGGCTGCGCAAGCTGACCGGTCGGTCGTACTCCGCACTCGTCCACCCCGTGGTCCGGGACCACCCGATCGAGACGATGCGCGAGGGCGACGTCTACTTCCACAACGACGTCTACCTCTCCGAGGGCGGGATCGGGCACCTGCCCGACCTCTGCGTCACCGTGCCGGTGTTCCACGCGGGCGGGGTGGTCGCGTTCGTGCAGGCGTTCGGCCACCACGACGACATCGGCGGCGCCGTACCCGGCTCGATGCCCTCGCACGCCACGAGCGTGTTCGAGGAGGGGCTCATGGTCCCGCCGATCAAGCTCTGGGACCGCGGCGTGCCGAACCGCGCCGCGCTGACGATCATGACCCGCAACTCACGCATGCCCGACTCCCTGGCCGGGGACCTCGACGCCGAGTGCTCGGCCTGCCTGATGGGTGCGCGTCGGCTCGGTGAGCTCTTCGCCCGCTACGGGCGGGCACAGGTCGAGGCGTGCTTCGACGCAATCCTGGCCAGGACGACGGCCGTCTTCCAGTCCGAGCTGCTCGGCCGGATCCCGGACGGCGAGTACGTCTGGGAGGACTACGCCGAGCACGACGGCGTCGACGAGCCACGGCTGCACGGCCAACGGATCACCCTGACCAAGACGTCGTCCGACGGAGCCGGCGCGGATGCCCGGCTGGTGCTGGACTTCACCGGAACGTCGCCGCAGGCGAAGGGGCCGATCAACCACGCGGGGGACTACGCGGACGGCAACTTCCTGGCCAAGTGGCTCGCCCCGATCCTGCGCAACCTCGCCGAGACGCCGGAGCGGATGGCCGAGCTGGACGTGAACGAGGGTGTCGTCCCGCTGCTCGAGCTTCGCTTCCCGCCGAAGGGGACGCTGCTGACCCCGGTGTTCCCGGCACCAACCAACGCGCGCACGTTCGTGATCTTGCGCCTCCTCGGCGTGCTGGCCGGCGTGCTGGCCAAGGCGGTCGACGGCCGGATGCCGGCGGACCAGGAGACGATCCGTTACACCGGTGTCTACGGTCTGGACCTGTCTGGCGAGCCCTACCTCATGCGTGAGGTCCTCGGCGGCGGCTCCGGCGGCCGCTGGTACGCCGACGGCGAGGACACGATCCACGTCGTGCCGGACTCCCGGAACCTGCCGACGGAGTTCACCGAGTCGCGCTTCCCGTTCGTGGTCGAGCGGCTCGGTCTGGCCGTGGACTCCGGCGGGCCGGGGGAGTACCGGGGCGGCCTCGGTTACGACAAGCACATCCGCATGCTGCGCGACGGCCACTTCATGTCCATCGCCGACCGGTCGATCCTGTCCTGCTGGGGGGTGCGCAGGGGCCGGGCCGGACAGCCGTTCCAGGTCGTGATCGACCCCGGTGGTCCGGCCGAGCGCGAGGTGGACGCGCTCGCGGACGCCGAACCGGTTCGCGCCGGCGAGACGATCAGGATCCGGACGACCGGTGGCGGCGGATGGGGCGATCCGTTCGACCGGTCGGCGGATGCCGTGCTGCTCGACGTCCGCTGGGGCAAGGTCTCGATCAACGCCGCCCGCGACTCGTACGGTGTGATGATCACCGGGACCGGGGACGACCTCGTGGTGGACGGAGATGCCACGGACCGGCTGCGGTCTCGCCTACGCTCCGAGCGCCCGGCGGACCAGCCCTTCTTCGACCGCGGCCCCGGCTACGTCCGGCTCTCCGGCGGCGCCACGTCGAGCCCGTACGACTGGGTTTGATCGATCCGGCGCCCGGTGACGAACGCGTGTTGCGGGGCGTGCGGGACAGCCGGGTCTCCGTCGACGACGAGGTCGGTCCGCTCGGGGGTGTGATCCACGGCGACGTGGGACTCCTCGGCACCTTGCCACGCCTCCCACTGCGGTCGCAGGCGCTCGCCGTCGCGGGCGATCCCGCGCTCGAGGCGGACCGCTTTCGGCGCGGCGACCCATACCGACAGGGTCAGCTCGGGGCGGATCGCTGCGCGTGCGCTGCTCACGCCTTCGATCACGAGCGAAGCCGCAACAGGGACCTCGCGCCAGCGTGCCCCGAACTTCTCGTGCAGCCAGTCGTAGCGGCGGTACCGCCCCGGCTGCCCGGCCCGCAGCGGGGCGAGCGCCCACGCCTCGAGCCGTGGCCAGAAGGTGGTCGGTTCGGCCCAGCCCTCGAGCAGGTCGTCAGTGTGCACGACCTGCGCTTCGAGAGCCGCGCCGAGCCGGGCGGCGAACGTCGTCTTGCCGGAGCCGGCGAAGCCGTCGACGGCCACCAGCCGGACCGGGCCGAGCCGTGGCGGCGCCGCGAGCACGCGCGCCGCGAGCGCCGCGTACGTCTCCACCCGCACCTCGCTCTCCACGCGACGATCATGAAGCACCGGTCGGCGTGAGCGGGCGGTACGGTCCGGTATGGCTGGGACAGACCTGTCGGAGCACCACCACGTCCTGCACCCGCGCGACTTCGACCGGTCGAGCCCGGCATGAGGGTTCGGCTGTCCCCCGAGGTCGCCGACGCG
>JACCYY010000151.1 GCA_013696235.1 Sporichthyaceae bacterium
AGAGGTCCTCGCAGATCGCGAGCGCGACGTCGACGCCGTGGATGCGGACCACCGTCAGCTCGTCGCCGGGGACGAAGTAGCGATACTCGTCGAAGACGCCGTAGTTGGGCAGGTGGTGCTTGGCGTACCGGGCCACGACCTGACCGCGGTGGACGACGGCGGCCGCGTTGAGTGGCGATCCGGCGGGCCGGCCGAGCCGGGGCGCTTCCTGCGGAGCCCGGTCGAGGTAGCCGATGACGGCGACGGTCTCGCCCAGCCCATCCGCGGCCAGGTCGGAGGCGAGCCGGTCGAGCGCTCCGCGCGATGCCTGAACGAACCCGCTGCGCAGGACGAGGTCCTCGACCGGGTAGCCGGTCAGGCACATCTCGGGGAACGCGACGACGTGCGCGCCGCGGCCGGCGGCGTCGGCGGTCCACCGCCGGATCAGGGCGGCGTTGCCAGAGAGGTCACCGACGACCGGGTTGACCTGGGCGAGGGCGACGCGCAGAGCAGCCATGAGCCGAGCGTAGGCGGGACCGGCCCGGAAAGCCGACCGGCCGGGACCATGCGGTCCCGACCGGGCGGGTGTTCGTCGTGTGGTCAGCCGGCTGACCCGGCACTGCCACCAGAGGCGACGCTCAGCAGGTCGGCGGCCTCAGGGCTGGTCCGCAGCGCGAGATCAGCTGGCGTCGCCATCGCTCCATGGTGGATGAGCGGCGGGATTGCTCCATGAGCCCGAAATGAGAGCACGCTCACGCACCTGCAGTGCGGTCACGCCGGGCTGTTGCTGGGCCCTTCAGCCGGGAGCTCGAGGCTGAACATCGCGCCCTCCCCGAGCGTGCTTGCCACCTCGACGCGCCCACCGTGGGCGGAGGCGATCGCGGACACGATCGCGAGACCGAGCCCTGACCCATCGACGCCCCGGCCGTCGTCCGCGCGGCCGAATCGCTCGAAGATCCGCTGCTGGTCCGTGGCCGCGATCCCTGGTCCGGTGTCACGGACCCAGAGTCGTACCAGTGGACCGTCGATCCTGCCGCCGACAGCGATCGTGTCGTCGGGCTGGCCGTACTTGACCGCATTCGAGGTGAGCTGCAGCAACGCCTGGGTCAGGCGTTGCTCGTCGCCGATCATGACCCCGTCATCCAGCTCGTCGAGCCTCCAGTCGCGCCTGCCGAGGGCGGTCGACTTCTCCAGCACGTCCTGGACGAGGTCGGCGACCTGGATCGGAGCCGGGGTGACGAAGTCAGGCCTGCGGGCCTTGGCGAGCAGCACGAGTTCGTCTACCAACCGGTGCATCCGGTCGAGCTCGTCGAGGACCAACGCGCGTGTCTCCCGGGTGTCCTGGGCGTCCTGCGGGTCGAGCAGCTCGAGGTGGCCGCGCACGATCGTGAGCGGCGTGCGGAGCTCGTGCCCGGCATCGTCGAGGAAGTTGCGCTGGGTCTCGAACGACGTCTGAAGGCGGTCGAGCATGGCGTTGAACGTGCGCCCGAGCGCGGACACGTCGTCGTGCCCCACCACTTCGATGCGGTCGGCGAGGTCGGTGTCGCTGATCCGCTGCGCGGTCTGGTGCAGCGTGCGGATCGGGCGCAGCAACCTGCCGGCGACGACCCAGCCAACGAGACCCACCAGCAGCAGAGCGCCGAACGCGACCAACGCGAACGTGCGGGACGAGTCGTTCACCTCCGCTCGCTCCCCGCCGAGGTCGTACCCGACGACGTACACGCCCAGCTCGGGCCGGTCGGCGATGCTGATCGGGATGGCGGCGTAGCGCACGTCGAACTCGCCGACGGACGCGGATCCGCTGATGCCGTCGGACTCTCGGCTGAGCGAGCGCACCCGGTCGAGGATCACCTGGCTCTCCTCGAGCGGGACCCGGCCGAGCTGCCGCGGCGGCGCGCCGACCTCGCCGTCGAGGAGCGTGATGAACGTCTGCCGCTCGTCGGGGATGTTGCGCTGCAGCGCGACCGTGAGCAGCCGCCCGACGTCGGCGAACGGCACGCCGCTCTCGGGGTCGATCCCCTGCTCGGCGAACGTGCGCAGCTCCTCGATCTCCTGCTCCAGAGCCTTTTCGATCCTGATCTCTAAGCGATTGAGCTGTACCACGTAGGAGAACGCACCGGCCAGGCCCATACCGATTGCGGCGGTCGCGATCACCCAGGCGAGCATGCGTACCCGTACGGAGACGACGGGTAGGCGCGATCGGCGACTCCCCGGCACCGGTGGGTCTGGGTGCAATCTGGTCATCCGGTCGACCCTGCACCACGCAGGCGAGGCGAGTGTGAACGGATTATGAGGCCGTCATCATCCATCGGCGGCCGGCGTCAGTTGGGTGAATAGCCAACCCTCGTGAGATCGGTCGCGGGTAGCCCGCCCAGCGAACGAATCAACTGATACTCCCGACCGAGCAGGTCGTGCTCGATGGCCAGCCGGCTCCCAGCGTCGGGCGCTTCGAGCAGACGCTGCCGCTCGGGCAACGACATCGCCACCGTCGCGGCCACGAGGTAGGACAGGGCGCGCGGCTCGTGCGGAACGTTGGCGCCGAGCGCCTCGCCGACCCCTTCGGTCACCAGGTCGAGGTACCGCAGGAAACTCCCACGCACGCGTTCGGTGAGCTCGTTCGTCGCGTCGCCGAGCGGGTCGTCGAGCGGCTCGACCTCGGCCGACAGGTACGGAGCCGGAGCGCCGACGTCGAGCACGCGGAACCGCTGGGTACCGGTCGTCACGATGTCGTACCGCCCGTCAGGGATCTCGCTCACCCGGCGGACGCGCGCCACACAGCCCACGCCGTAGAGCGCGGCGGTGTCGAGCGGACCGCTCTCCGCACCGTGGCGGATCGCGACGACACCGAACTCGGCAGCGCCGAACCGACGGTTGTCGGGGTGTGAACGAAGGTCGTCCTGCTGGGCGAGGAGGTCGGCGACCAGCACGCGGTAGCGCTCCTCGAAGATGTGCAGCGGGAGCATCAGACCGGGGTACAGCACCGTCCCGAGTGGGAAGAGCGGCAAGGACCGACTCATCGGTCCAGCGTACGGCGGTCAAGGTCCACCGGTCGTAACCCGTCGGAAACACGCCCGGCCCAGACTGGCCCGATGGACAAACAGACGGAGTTCGTGCTCCGTACCGTGGAGGAGCGCGAGATCCGCCTCGTCCGCCTGTGGTTCGCCGACGTGCTCGGCTTCCTCAAGTCGGTCGCAGTGGCGCCGGCTGAGCTCGAGTCGGCGTTCGAGGAGGGCGTCGGCATCGACGGGTCGTCAATCGAGGGATTCGCCCGTGTGCACGAGGCCGACATGCTGGTCCGTCCGGACCCGGCCACGTTCCAGGTGCTGCCGTGGGGGATCGAGACCGCACCGAGCGCGCGGCTGTTCTGCGACGTCCTGCTGCCCGACGGATCCCCGTCGTTCGCCGACCCCCGGTTCGCGCTCAAGCGGACGCTGGCGAGGGCGGCGGAGAAGGGCTTCACGTTCTACACGCACCCGGAGATCGAGTTCTTCCTGTTCGAGGAGAAGCCGGTCATCGGTTC
>JACCYY010000026.1 GCA_013696235.1 Sporichthyaceae bacterium
TCGGCAACCGCTCGTACGGGATCGAGGTCGCCGCCCGCAACTACTTCAGCGTCAACGCGAGCGCGCTCTCCCTGCCGCAGGCGGCGACCCTGGCCGGGCTCGTGCAGGACCCGAACGGGTACGACCCGACCCGCAACCCGGCTGTCGCGACAGACCGCCGCAACGTCGTGCTCGACGCCATGGTGGTCGCCGGGTTCATCACCGAGCAGGAAGCGGTGGCGGCGAAGGCCACGCCGATGGCGCTCGCGGTCCCGCCGTCGCGGAACGGCTGCCTCGCCGCCGGGAAGGCGGCCCGGTTCTGCGATTATGCGTACAACTGGTTGCTGACCCGGCCCGAGCTCGGCGCGACGCTGGAGGAGCGCCAGACCCGGCTGCAGACCGGCGGACTGGCGATCAAGACCACGATGAGCGCCATCGCGCAGAAGTCGGCGGAGGACGCGATCACCGCATACGTCGAGCCGACGAACCCGGTTGCCGCCGCCTCGGCGGTCGTCCAGCCCGGGACGGGCCAGGTGCTCGCGGTGGCGACATCGAGGATCTTCGGCGAGGACACCGCAATCGGCCAGAGCACGGTGAACTACGCAGTCGACGCTCAGTACGGGCAGAGCAAGGGCTTCCAGGCCGGCTCGACCTTCAAGATCTTCACCCTCACCGCCGCCATGGAGGCGGGCCTCAGCCTGTTCGACCGGTTCCCCGGCTCGCCGACCGAGTACACCGAGTTCCTCAACTGCGAGACCGGCGCGCAGTTCCCGCCGTACGAACCCCGGAACTCGACCGGTGACTCCGCTGGCTCCATCACGGTCCTCGATGCCACCGCCCGGTCGGTGAACAGTGCGTTCGTCGGGCTCGAGGAGCAGATCACCCAGTGCGCCGCGGCCACGATGGCTGAACGCCTCGGGATGCTCCGCGCTGACGGCAACCCGCTGCAGCGGGAGCCGTCCTTTACGCTCGGCACCGACGAGGTGTCCCCGCTCCGCATGGCCGAGAGCATGGCGACCCTGGCCGCGCGGGGGCTGCACTGCGTCGCCTACCCGGTGACCGAGGTCCTCGACCGCGAGGGCGTCGTCTTGCTGGCTCCGCAGCCGGACTGCGAGCAGGTCGTCGACCAGCGCTGGGCGGACGCTGCGAACTACGCGCTGCAGGGAGTCATGACCGGGTCAGGCACCGGTGCCCGGGTCGCGCTCGACCGGCCGGCGGCCGGAAAGACCGGCACCACGAACGACAACGTCGCCGTGTGGTTCACCGGGTTCACCCCGAACCTCGCTGCCTCGGTGTGGGTGGGAAACCCCGACAGCAACCTCTACCCCCTGGAGAACGTCACCCTGAACGGCGTGTTCTACAACGAGGTGTTCGGCGGTCTCGTGCCCGGCCCGATCTGGCGGGCGACCATGCAGAACACGCTGAACGGCCTGGCGATGCCGGTGGCCGCGTTCGCCGAACCTCCGCCGGAGTCTCTGCTGGGTCGGCCGGTCGTGGTTCCGAACGTGCTCGGCCGGTCCGTCCAGCAGGCGGTCGCGATCCTCGAGGGTGCCGGCTTCATCGTGAAGGTCTCCCCGGGGCGTGAGTTCTCCGACTACCCGAAGGAGACGGTCGCCCGGACGTCGCCAAGCGGCGGTTCGGGCGTGACCGCTGGGTCGACCATCACGATCTTCATCTCCGGCGGGCCGAAGGGTGAGCAAGGCGGCGGCGTCTGCCCACCGCTGGTCATCATCTGCCCGCCGGACCGGTAGCGCCGGGGGCGCAGGTCTCGTCCCGCCGCTCTCCGCCGATGATCACGCGCCGGGTCGTGCTCCCCGCGGTCGCGATCGGAGCAGTCGGGCTTGCGTACGCGCGGGTCGAGGCGGTTTCCTACCGGCTCCGCCGGGTCGTGGTGCCCGTGCTCCCCGCAGCAGCGCGGCCGTTGTCTGTGCTGCATCTCACCGACCTGCACCTCACCCCCGGCCAGCGCCGGGTCCAGTCCTGGGTCGCGGCCCTGCGTGAGCTCCAGCCGGACCTCGTGATCAACACCGGTGACAACCTGGCGCATCGAGACGCCGTGGCGCCGGCGCTACGCACGCTCGGCCCGCTGCTGGACCTGCCCGGGGCGTTCGTGCTCGGCTCGA
>JACCYY010000196.1 GCA_013696235.1 Sporichthyaceae bacterium
TTCATGCCGTAGATCCCGGCGATCATGGTCGGCACGGCGATCATGGCGGCCCAGGCCGTGATCCGGCGCATGTCCTCGTTCGCGGCGATCGAGAGCTGGGCGAGGCTCGCCTGGAGGATCGAGGTGAGCAGCTCGTCGAAGGCGAGCACCTGGTCGCTGGCCCGGTGGAGGTGGTCCTCGACGTCGCGGAAGTACTCGCGGATCTTGGGGTGGACGACGTCGATCGGGCGCTCCGCGAGCGCACGCAGCGGCCCGTGCAGCGGATGGATGGCCCGCTTCAGCTCGAGGACCTCGCGCTTGAGGTGGTAGATCCGGGCGGTGTCGCGCGTGCGCTCGGTCGAGAACACCGAGGTCTCGATCTCGTCGATGTCGTCCTGCACCGAGTCGGCGACCTCCAGGTACATGTCGACGATGCGGTCGGCAACTGCGTGGAGGACGGCGCTAGGACCGAATGCCAGCCGCTCCGGGTCCTGCTCGAGCTCCCGACGCAGCGCGGCCAGCCCGCCGTGGTGGCCGTGCCGGACCGTGACCACGAAGTGCTGGCCGAGGAACACCATCACCTCGCCGGTCGTGACGATGTCGCTGCTCGCGGTGAGATGGGCGTGGTCGACGTACGCGACGGTCTTCAGGACGACGAACGCGGACGCGTCGTAGTGCTCGAGCTTGGGTCGCTGGTACGCCTTGATGGTGTCCTCGACCGCGAGCGGGTGCAGGTCGAAGTCCTCGGCGATGCTGGCGAACTCGGCGGCCGTCGGCTCGTGCAGACCGATCCAGACGAAACCCTCACCAGCGACCGCGAGCGCCGTCGCGTCCCGGAAGGAGCCGACCTTCTGGTCACGCACGCCGGCTCGGTAGAACGCCCAGTCGACGATCGCTCCGTCGGTCCGCTGGGTGGTTGTCACGACGTCGTCCAGCACGTGACCATCAGCGCGCCCTCACACTCGACCTAGCGTCCACCGCTCACCCATTCGCTTGCGGCCGTGGTCAGGCTATGCGCCCGACCAGGAGCAGTGCCGCGATGACGGCGAGATCCGGGCCAGGCATAGCCTGCGCACGTGGCTGCCGACGTGGTTGGCGAAGCCGGCCGAGCCGGGGTCGTCGCGCACCTGCACCGGCAGGCGGACGCGTGCGAGGGTCTCGGCTCGCCGTTCTACGCCATCGTGCTCAGGGCGTTGGCGGCGGACGCCTCGGCCGACGGGATCACCGCGCGGCTGCTGCGAGAGCACAGCGAGGACCTGCACGACACGGCCGTCGGCCTACGCCTGCTCGGCGGGGTGCACCGGCTGGTGCTCAGCGGAAGCGCACCGGCGGTGGCCCGGCACTACCCGAGCGCCGGCGGCGACGGCCATGCCGCGGCTGCGGTCGCCCCGATCCTGGTGCTCATGGCCAACCAGGAGGCCGCGATCCGTGACGCACTCCAGCGCGCGCCGCAGACCAACGAGGTCGGTCGCGCCGCCACGCTCGTCGGTGCGCTGCACCACCTCGTGGCCGCTCGGCCGCTCCCGGTCCGGCTGGTCGAGATCGGCGCGAGCGCCGGTCTGAACCTGCGCTGCGACCGGTTCGAGATCCAGACCGTGGACGGAGTCTCGTACGGCTGGCTCGGGTCACCGGCGGTCCTCGAACGGGCATGGCGCGGTCGGCTGCCACCGCCGACGCAGCCGGTCGAGATCGTCGAGCGGCTCGGCTGCGACCCGTACCCGTTGGACCCGACGACTGCCGACGGCGCGCTCACGCTCACCTCGTACGTGTGGCCGGACCAGCCCGAGCGTCTCGCCCGGCTGCGTGGTGCCCTCGCGGTGGCGAGGCAGGTTCCGGCCACCGTGGAGCGGGCCGGCGCCGCGCAGTTCCTCGACCAGGTCGAGCCGCGACCAGGCACCTGGATGGTGGCGTGGCACTCGGTCATGTGGCAGTACCTCGCGACCGCCGAGCAGCAAGCCGTGCTCCAGCGGCTCGACCAGATCGGGGCCGGCGCGACGCCGGACGCACCCCTGGCGCACGTCGCGTTCGAGCCGGCGGCGGACGGCGAGGAGTTCCTGGTGACCGTGCAGACCTGGCCGGACGTAGGTCTCGGCTCGGGCGTACGAGTCCTCGGCCAAGCCCCGCCGCACGGGATCCCCGTGGACTGGGTCTGATCGGCTCGCCGAATGAGGCATCCGGGGGATCGTCCTCGGCCAGCCGTAGCCGCGGGGTTGGTCGATCACCGACGATGTCCGGGTGAGCGACGACGAGCCCGATGGACCGACGACCTCCCGACCCGGCGTGTGGATCGTGCGACACGGCGAGACGGAGTGGAGCAAGAGCGGCAAGCACACGAGCTTCACCGACGTACCGCTGACGGCCGAGGGTGAACGGATCGGGCAGGGGTTGGGGGAGCGGCTCGGCGCCGAGCACTTCGACCGTGTACTGACGAGCCCGATGGCCCGGGCGCGGAGGACGAGCGAGCTGGCCGGGTTCGGTGATCGCGCAGTCGTCGACGAGCGGCTCGTCGAGTGGCAGTACGGCGCGTACGAGGGCGTCACCACCGCCGAGACCCGCGAGACGATCCCGGACTTCACGGTGTGGACACACCCGATCATCGGCGGGGAGCAGCTCGACGAGGCGTCCGCGCGCGCCGACCTGGTCGTCGCCGACCTGCGGAGGGCGGACGGGCGCGTGCTCGTGTTCGGGCACGGGCACTTCCTGCGGATCGTGACCGCACGATGGCTCGGGCTGCCTGCGGTCGCCGGTGCCAATCTCGAGCTGCACACCGCGACCGTGTCCGTTCTCGGCTGGGAGCGCGAGACCCCGACCCTGCAGCGCTGGAACGCCTGACTGCAACGCTCAGAACCGGTGGGCGGCGCCGCCGGTGCGGGCGAGCTCGGTCGCGATCGCGTTGAGGTTGCTCCGCCAGATCTCCTCCGGGAGCGGTGGGAGGATGTCGTCCCAGATCGCGACGAAGCTGCCGACGAGCTGCGGCAGCCTCGCCGGGCGGGCCATGAACCACATGTGGAAGTGCGCGCTGCCGTCGCCCCAGCGGCACACGTGCACCCGCCCGATGTCGGGCAGAGCGGTCGAGATGGCTCGATCGACCATGATCATCAGTGGGCCCAGGTCAGCCGCCAGGTGCGCCGGAAGGTCATCCAGGTCGTGGTGCGCGCGTGGCTGCAGGAGCAGGACGCATGGCAGGCCGGACGGCGCGGTGAGCGGTGCGAGCAGCCAGCGGTCGTTGCTCCAGACCACCCCCTCCTCACCGTGCTGGCAGCGCCAGCAATCGGCTGCGTTCTCGCCGGTTCGCGGCCGGTCGAGCTCTGTCGGCGGCTCGAGCGGGCGTACGCGGAGGACGCCCTCGAACGGGAACGTGTCCCACTCGGCCAGTGGCGGCAGCCCAAGGCGACCGGTCTCGTCGGCCGCATCGAGCGCTCGCGCGTACAGCGCTTCCGTGGTGTCAGGCATGCGCGCGAGAGTAGTGACCGGGAACCATCGCAGGGAGGAGCGACGTGGCCGGTGCGAGCGCAGCGCGCCCGGACGGGGCACTGGTCGGGGCCGTACGCGCTGGCCTGGCCGCTGGAGCCGACCCGACCCGGGCCGCGCCGATGCAGGCGTACATGAAGTCGGCGCTGCCCTTCCGCGGCGTGCCGTCACCTGAGCGGACCAGGCTGTTGCGCGGGCTGTTCGAGCTGCACCGGCAGGCAGATCGGGCGACCTGGGAGTCGACGGTCCGGACGCTGTGGGACGAGGCGGCCTACCGCGAGGAGCAGTACGCGGCAACTGCGCTCACCGGGCACCGCAGCGCACGTGGCTGGCAGGACGTCGACACGATCGGGCTGTACGAGCACATGATCGTCACCGGCGCCTGGTGGGACCACGTCGACGAGCTGGCCAGCCGGCGCGTCGGACCGATCCTGCGGGCGCACCCGACCGCGATGGTGGCGCTGCTGCGCCGGTGGGCCGTCGACGACGACCGTTGGCGAAGGCGTA
>JACCYY010000212.1 GCA_013696235.1 Sporichthyaceae bacterium
CCTGGACCTGGTCGCCCTCCTGCTTGAGCCAGCGGGTGACGGTGCCCTCGGTGACGCTCTCGCCGAGGGCCGGAAGGGTGACAGGGGTAGCCATGAGGTGCGTTGCGCTCCTTCGGCGGTACGTGGCCGGTGCCGAGCGGACCGACCAACGGCGGTCCCGGACGTGGTGCGTCAGCCGTGCGTGTGCTCAACCATGGGTGTGGAGGGGCTTGCCGGCGAGTGCGAGGAACGCCTCGCCCATCGCTTCGTTCTGGGTCGGGTGCGCGTGCACGAGCTGGGCGACCTCCTCGGGATAGGCCTCCCAGTTGTAGATCAGCTGGGCCTCGCCGACCTGCTCGCTGACCCGGCTGCCGATGATGTGCACGCCGACGACCGGGCCGTCCTTCTGGCGGACCAGCTTGACGAAGCCCTGGGTCCTGAGGATCTGGCTCTTGCCGTTGCCGGCGAGGTCGTAGGTGAGCGAGCCGACCGCGTCGGCACCGTAGACCTCCTGCGCCTGCGCCTCGGTGAGCCCGACGGAGGAGATCTCCGGCTCGCAGTACGTGACGCGCGGGATGCCGAGCTCGTCGATCGGGACCGGTGCCAGCCCGGCGATCTCCTCGGCGACGAAGATGCCCTGCCCGAACCCGCGGTGGGCCAGCTGCAACCCGGGGACGATGTCCCCGACGGCGAACACGCCCTCGACGTTCGTCCGGAGCCGCTCGTCGGTCAGCACGAAGCCGCGGTCCATGGTGATTCCGACCTCCTCGTACCCGAGGTCGGCCGTGGAGGGTCCGCGGCCGACGGCGACCAGCAGCAGGTCCGCGTCGATCGGGTCGCCGCTCTCGAGGCTGACGCGGACGCCGTCATCGGTGGGCTCGACGCCGGCGAACCGTACGCCGGTCTTGAACGCGATGCCGCGCTTGCGGAACGCCCGCTCCAGAGCCTTGGACACCTCCTCGTCCTCGGCCGGTACGAGCCGGGGGAGCGCCTCGACGATCGTGACCTCGACGCCGAACGAGCGCCACGCGCTGGCGAACTCCACCCCGATCACACCACCGCCGAGCACGACCGCCGAGGTGGGCAGGCGCTGCAGGTCCAGCGCGTGCTCGCTCGTGATCACCCGCTCGCCGTCGATCTCGAGGCCGGGGAGCGATCGCGAGTAGGACCCGGACGCCAGCACGACGTGTCGACCCTCGACCCGCTGGCCGTCGACGTCGACGGCGTTCGGTGCAACGAGGCGCCCGTGGCCCGTGACGACCGTGATCTTCCGGCTCTTGATCAGACCGGTGAGGCCCTTGAAGAGCCGGCCGACGACGCCGTCCTTGTACGCGTTCACCGCTGCGATGTCGATGCCGTCGAACGTCGCCTGGACGCCGAACTGCGCGCTCTCTCGGGTCGCGTCGGCCACCTCGCCCGCGTGGAGCAGGGCCTTGGTGGGGATGCAGCCGCGGTGCAGGCACGTGCCGCCGAGCTTGCCCTCCTCGACCAGCGCGACCGAGAGCCCGAGCTCGGCCGCCCGCAGCGCACAGGCGTAGCCGCCCGACCCGCCGCCCAGGACGACGATGTCGTAGGTGGTGGCCTCGCCCGAAGTGGCTGGCGCGGGGTCGGTCACAGGAAGGCTCCTCCGGCGATGCTGATGCGTCGGTTCGTCTGATCAGGCAGCTGATGCGGGCGCGATCCATCCTTGCACCTCGACGCGCAGCCTCGACAGCGGTGCTTGGACCGCCTCGGGACCGCGCCGCGCTGCACCGGCCGGGGACGGCACACTGTCCGGACGACCTGACGGGACACGAATGGGCGGGACACGAGTGGGAGGCCGCGCGATGCGATGGTTCCGGCGGCGGGGCGAGCGCCCGGGCACGCTGCGGCAGGCGGCGTCACCGGATCGGGCCCACCTCGAGGAGTTCGTCCGCACGCACCGCGGGGTCGAGGGCTATGTCGAGCCGCGCACGACGGTGACCGACACGACGATGGTGCTGATCGCGCACGACGGCGAGTGGACGCGACGGCGCGTCCCCGACGCCGCCGCCGCGCACGAGCTGGCCAACCGTCTGGGCATCCCCTCGTACGACGCGGCGGTGGTCGGCTACCCGCAGCGGATGCGCGACTACAACTCCCGGCAGCGCGCGGTGGACCCACAGAAGGGCGCCGGCGGGTCCTGAGGGTTCGCGCCACGGACCAGCACGACCTCCGTGACCTCCGCAGGTACGGTGGACCGCCTATGCATCACGACCCGCCGAGCAGGGCCAGCGGTCCGTGGGCAGTGCGATCCGCCAAGGACGCGTTGTGACCGAATGGATCCTTCTTGCGTCCGCGCTCGTACTGGTGGCCGCCTGCGGGGGGTTCGTGGCCGCGGAGTTCGCGCTCGTCACGGTCGATCGCGCGGCCGTCGAGCGCGCGGCCGAACGCGGTGCCCGCGGCGCCGCCGGCACGCTCGCCGCGCTCCGTACGCTCTCCACGCAGCTGTCCGGCGCGCAGCTCGGCATCACGATCACCAACCTGGCGATCGGGTTCCTGGCCACGCCGGCGATCGGCGTCCTGATCGAGGGACCGCTCGCCTCCCTCGGTCTCGGGGAAGGCGCGGTGATCGGGGTCAGCGCGACGGTGGCGCTCGTGTTGGCGACCTTCTTCACCATGGTGTTCGGCGAGCTCGTGCCGAAGAACCTGGCGATCGCCAACCCGATGGGCGTCGCCCGCGCGACGAACACGTTCCAGCGCGGCTTCACCAGAGCGATGGCCTGGCCGATTGGGTTGTTCAACGGCAGCGCGAACGCCATTGTGCGCTTCGTCGGCGTCGAGCCGCAGGAGGAGCTGCGCTCGGCCCGCAATCCCCAGGAGATCGGCTCGCTCGTGCGGCGCTCGGCGGCGCAGGGGGTGCTCGACACCGACACCGCCCGGCTCGTCGAGCGGTCCCTCGCGTTCGGCAGCCGGACCGCCGCTGACATCCTGACCCCGCGCGTAAGGATGCACGCGGTAGACGCGTCGGACCCGGTGAGCGCGGTCGTCGAGCTCGCCAGGCGAACGGGGCACTCACGCTTCCCGGTCGTCGACGGCAGTGCTGACACGGTCGTGGGCGCCGTCCACATCAAGCACGCGGTGGGGGTGCCGCTGGCCCAGCGCGCCGGGACGCCGGTGTCGGCGGTGGCGGTCGCTCCGACGACCGCGCCGGAGTCCCTGGAACTCGACCCGCTGCTCCTGCTGCTTCGTCGCGAGGGCCTGCAGATGGCGATCGTCGTCGACGAGTACGGCGGCACGGCCGGCATCGTCACGCTCGAGGACCTGGTCGAGGAGCTCGTCGGCGACATCGCCGACGAGCACGACCGCCCAGGGGCGCACGCCCGGGTGACCCGGGATGGCGGCTGGTCGCTGTCGGGGCTGCTGCGCCCCGACGAGGTGGAGTCGATCACCGGGGTGCCACTGCCCGAAGGCCACGCGTACGAGACGATCGCCGGCCTCGTCCTTGAACGGTCCGGTGAGGTCCCGAGCGTCGGTGACCGGTTCGAGATCGGGCTCCCGGGCCAGCTCTCGCTCGAGGACGACGACAGCGCGGAGCCGGTCGACCGGCTCGTGGTCCTGACGGTCGAGCGGCTGGAGGGGCTCCGGATCGCGCGGGTGCACCTCAGGCTGGTGGACATATCGGCAGCCCCGCCGGACCCGGCGGCAGACGGTGGGCGCGGGTAGTGAGCGACCTCACCGCACTCGTGATCGCCGGCGTGCTCCTGGCGCTGAACTTCTTCTTCGTCGCCGCCGAGTTCGCGCTGATCTCGGCTCGGCGCACCCAGGTCGAACCGCTTGCCCTCGGCGGGTCGCGTCGGGCCAGGATCACGCTGCGGGCCATGGAGGACGTGTCGCTCATGATGGCGGCCGCTCAGCTGGGCATCACGATCTGCTCGCTAGGTCTCGGAGCGATCGGGGAGCCGGCGGTGGCGCACCTGCTCGAGCCGGTCTTCGACGGAGTCGGGCTGCCCGACGCGCTGGTCTACCCGGTCGCGTTCACGATCGCGCTCGCGGTCGTGGTCGGGATGCATGTGGTGGTCGGCGAGATGGTGCCCAAGAACCTGGCGATCGCGGGCCCCGAACGGGCCGCGCTGCTCCTCGCGCCATTGCTCGTCCTCGTCGTGGCTGGGCTCAAGCCGCTCGTGGTGGGGCTCAACGTCACCGCGAACGGCATCCTCCGCCTCCTGCGGGTCGAGCCGAAGGACGAGGTCTCCTCCAGCTTCACCCGCGAAGAGGTCGCCGGGTTCGTGGAGGCGTCGCGGCGCGAGGGCCTGCTCGACGCCGACGAGTACGACCGGGTCGCCGGTGCACTGGGCTTCATCGAGCGCTCCGTCAGCTCGGTGATGCTCCCGTCGGCGACCCTCGCGGTCGTGCGCCGAGGATCGACCGTCGCCGACGTCGAGAGGCTCTGCACGGAGACCGGCTTCTCGCGGTTCCCGGTCGGCGAGCGGGGTGGGGACGGCGCGGTGCTCGACCTGGTCGGGTACCTCCACATCAAGGACGTGCTGGAGACCGACCCGGAGAAGCGGGCCCGCCCGATCGCGGACAAGTGGATCCGGCCGCTGGCGAGCGTCCAGCCTGCGGACAAGCTCCATGTCGCGCTCACGGTCATGCGGGCGAAGGGAAGCCACCTGGCCCGGGTCGTGGCCGAGGACGGGACGGCGCTCGGCGTGGTCGCGCTCGAGGACGTGCTCGAGGAGCTGGTGGGCGAGATCCGCGAGGCCGAGACCGCCGGCGAGACGAGCCGGCCGGGAGCTCACTAGCCGAGGACCGCCACCTGCTTCTGAAGCGGCCCCACGAACCAGCCGGTCCTCGTCGACGGGTCGACCTGGAGCTGGCGGACCGCAGCGGACAGCGGGGTGTTGCAGAGGTTGAACCGCTGCACCGTCGAGACGAGCCCCAGGTCGGCGTCGAAGACACGTACGGACGAGAGGTGGTTCTTGTCTGGCCGGTCCGGTCGCTGTTCGGCTGCGCGACCAGGATGAGCCCGTTCTCGTCGTCCGCGGCCACGAAGTAGCCGGTGCCGCTGTCGCTAGGAGCTCGCGGCCATGTCCTCCGCGAGCGCCACCAGCGTCCGGACCCCCGCTCCGGTGCCGCCCTTCTGCGTGTAGCCGTACGCCTTGTCCGTGAACGCGGGACCGGCGATGTCGACGTGGACCCAGCGCTGGCCCTCCGGCACGAACTCGGCCA
>JACCYY010000035.1 GCA_013696235.1 Sporichthyaceae bacterium
TGGTTCATGTCCGAGATCGCCGAGTCGGCGTTCCGGTACCAGCAGGCACTGGAGAAGGGTGAGAAGAAGATCGTCGGCGTGAACTGCCACACGGCCACGGTCGAGGAGCCGCTGGAGATCCTGCGGGTGAGCCACGAGGTCGAGATCGAGCAGAATCGCGTGCTCGGCGCCCGGCGAGCCGCGCGTGACGCAGGCCGGGCCGAGTCCGCGGTCCGCCGGATGGTCGAGGTCGCCCGTACGTCGGAGAACCTCGTCCCGGCCATGCTCGACGCCGTACGGGCCGAGGCCACGCTCGGCGAGATCTGCGACGCGCTGCGGACCGAGTGGGGCAGCTACCGCGAGCCCGCCCGCTTCTAGGGATGGTGACCATCACAGTGGTAGCGTCGTGGGATGCGGACCACCATCGACAAGGCAGGTCGGCTGGTGATCCCCAAGGAGCTGCGCGATCGGCTCGGGCTGCGTCCTGGTGAGGTGGACGTGCGAGCTGACGGAGCGGGCTTGCGGGTCGAACCGATCGCCACCGGCCATCTCGTCGGACGGGCGGGCCGGCTCGTGATCCCAGCGGGGGGGAACGCGATGCGCGACGACGACGTGCGGGCGCTGCGTGAGTCCGACCGGCGCTAGCCCGATCTTTCTGCTCGACACCAGCGCGGCGGTCGCGATGGTCGTCGGTGATCATCACCACCACGAGTCGACGTTCCAGGCGTTGCACGCACGCGAGCTCGGACTCTCCGGCCACGCGGCGTTCGAGACGTTCTCGGTCCTGACCCGGATCCCTGCGCCCTCGCGCATGGCGCCGGCTGGGGTCCAGCGACTCCTCGCGTCGAACTTCCCGCACAGCCGCTTCCTCAGCCCGGCCCGCGCTGCCCAGCTCCTGCAGTCGCTGGCCGAGCACGACATCGCCGGCGGCACGGTCTACGACGCACTCGTGGGCGCGGCCGCGCTCGAGCACGAGCTCACCCTGGTGACGCGCGATCGGCGGGCCCTCGCCACGTACCGGGAGCTCGGTGTCGCCGTCGAGCTCCTCGACTGACGGCGTACCGGCTGCGGGGAGGGGTCGCGCCGGCGTGGTGAGCGCGCGAGAGGATGGGGGCATGACGCAACCGCCGCAGCGCCTCTCCACGTACGGGGCGGTCGACCTTTCCGCCTTCAGCCGACCGACCCCGCCGCCCGGAGGTGCGACCCAGCCGGGTGCGTCGGCGGATCCGCCCGGTGGGTACGTCGTGGACGTCACCGAGGCGACGTTCGAGGCCGAGGTCATCACGCGCTCGTCGATCGTGCCGGTCGTTGTGGACTTCTGGGCAGAGTGGTGCGAGCCGTGCAAGCTGCTCTCGCCGGTGCTCGAGCGCCTCGCTGCCCAGGACGCCGGCCGCTGGCTGCTGGCCAGGATCGACGTCGACGCGAACCAGCGGCTGGCCGGGGCCGCCGGGGTGCAGAGCATCCCGCTCGTGCTCGGTGTGATCGCCGGCCAGGCCGTCCCGCTCTTCAACGGCGCGCTGCCCGAGACCGAGGTGCGCCGGTACCTCGACGAGCTGATGCGGGTGGCGGTCGCGAACGGCGTCACGGGCCGGCTGTCCGGCCCGCCGGGCGGGGAAGGTGACGGCGACGAGGTCGGCGCCGAGCCGGCTGCGCCACCGCTCGACCCGTACGCCGACGCCATGGCCCTGCTGGTGGCCGGTGACCTGGACGGCGCCGGAGCGGCGTACGAGGCGATGCTGGGTCAGGCGCCCGGCGACCCGGACGCCACCCGGGGCCTCGCGCTGGTCGGGCTCGGACGACGCGTGCAGGACCTCGACCCGACCACGGCGCTGGCCGCCGCGGACGGGCACCCGGACGACGTCGAGGCGCAGTGCCGGGCGGCCGACGTCGAGGTCGCCAACGGCGATGCCCGCGCCGCGTTCAGCCGGCTGGTGGAAACGGTGCGGCGGACCTCCGGCGACGATCGCGACGCCGCCCGCGCGCACCTGGTCGACCTGTTCGCCGCGGTCGGTCCGGCCGACTACCGGGTGCCGGCCGCCCGTGCTGCCCTGGCGAACGCGCTGTACTGAGCGGGTGCAGCACCGAGCGCGTGGGGATCGAGCGCGCGTCCTGCCGCCCAGTACGCTGGCCCGGACCGGACGCTGGGTCACCCTGGGTCAGCCCTGGGTCAGCCACCACAGCGCGCAACCGACCACTCGGGAGTCGAAGACGTGCAACGCGGCCTCGGCACGGCGCTGCGGATCGTCCTGCTCGTCCTCGGAGTGCTGGTCGCGCTGATCGGTGCGGCGGCGAGCGTGCTGATCGGCAGCGACGACACCGCGCAGACCGGACCGCACGACGTCTTCACCCCCGGCGTGGCGATCGTCACCGAGGCCGAGGCGCTGCACTACGTCGGCCCGACGCTGCACCTGACGGTCTCGCGCGAGGACGGCGCGCCGGTGTTCGTCGGTGTCACCAACGAGGTCGACGCCACGAGCTATCTCGAGCAGCAGAGCCGGCGGGTCGTCAGCCGCGTGCAGCTGCCGTGGACGATCACCGCGAACGAGACCGGTGCCGGTACCGACGCGCTGCCGGCGCCGAGCCAGCAACCCTGGTGGATCGACTCCGTGGAGGGCGCCGGCGCGCAGGAGCTCGTCTGGCCGATCCCGCACGGCCGGTACGTCCTCGCGGTGCTGAACGCGGATGGCAGTCCGGCGGTCGACGTCCAGGTCACGCTCGGCCTCGAGATCGAGGGCGCGTTCTACGCCGCGCTCGCGGTCACCGCGTTCGGTCTCGCGTTGGTGCTGGCCGGGGCCTGGCTTTGGATCCGCGCCCGCCGCCATCGACGCGCCGCTGTCGATGAACCCGAACACTTCGATCAAACCGACCAACCCGATCAACTCGATCCGGCCACGCCTCCTAGCCACGCCAGGCATGGGACGGTGACGCCTTGACGCGCCGGCGCACGACCGCGATCACGCTGAGCGTGCTCCTCGCCACGGTCGCCCTCGCCGGCTGCGCCGAGATCGGGATCGAGGAGAACACGTTCCAGACCAGCCCGCTCCCGGCGATCACCGACGATAGGACCGCGGAAGTCCTGGCTGTGGCCGACGAAGTCGTGAACGAGGCCAACGCAGCGCGCGACCCGGAGCTCCTGGCGACGGTGGTCGCCGATCCGCTGCTCGGGATCGACGTCGCGCAATATGCCCTCGACGCCACCGCAGACCCGGAGAACACCGACCCGTTGCCAGCGGTCGAGCACACCGACCCGACCGTCTTCGTCCCGCGTTTCGCGAACTACCCGCAATGGTTCGTGTCCGCATCCGCGGTGCAGCCGGACGCGCCGTTGCGGCTGGAGGTGCTCGGTCGCGGCACCGCGTCGGCACCCTGGATCACCTCGCTGTCGACCGACCTGCTGGCGGACGTCGAGTTCCCCGAGCTGGCCTTGGACGACCAGGGCTACGTCATCGCCCGCTCGCCGAGCGAGCTGGCTGAACAGTCGGGCACGATCGAGGAGGTCGCGGCCGCGCACGCTGCCGGGCTCAGCGGCGGCGAGGCCGCTGCTGAGGAGACACCGTCGTTCGTCGACGATGCCTGGACCGTGGCTCGCCAAGCGATCGACGCGCAGCGCGGCGCAGCGGTCGCAGATGCCGCCACGGTTCAGATCATGTACGAGGTCACGGCCGTGCTGCCGCAGGCGCTGGAGACCGCCGATGGCGGCACGTTGGTGTTCTACGCGCTTGCCGAGGACGTGGTCTACCAGGTCCAGCCGACGTACTTCCTCCAGCTCGACGAGGCGACCGCCGCCCTCGTCGGGACGGCGGAGATCACCACGAGCCTGACCGAGCGGTGGGCCGCGCAGCTGGCGGTCTACCTGCCGCCGCAGTCCGGCGCGACGGCCAGGGTGATCGGTGCCCGAGTCGACCGCATCGGCCTGATCGGCAGCTGACCGGCAGCTCGTCGGGATGCCCTAGGGTCGACGACGCGATCATCCCCGTCGACCTGCAGATCGGATGTGGCCGTGACCCTCGATGCCGACCTCCACTCCGAGGCGACCGTCCGCCACCTCGTCGGACTGCTCCTCGGCACCGAGGAGGACTGGCCACGCGCGTTCCAGGAGCTGACGCGCCGGCTCGGCCCGGTGACCGGGTCCGACGGCCGGTCGCACGTCGTGGAGACCGAGCGGGTCACGATCGAGCCGTTCGACCTGCGGATGCAGCCCCGGCAGGACCTGGTCATCGACCGGCTCGCGTACTGGTACTACCACCCGCGCGAGTGGCTCAAGAAGGTCGCGCTCATGGATGACGTGTACCTCTTGAACTCGCCGTTCACGTTCCAGTCCATGGAGAAGCACTCGGCCTACTGCGCGATGCTGCGGCTCGGGCTCAAGATCCCGAAGACCGCACTGGTGCCGTACAAGAACCCGATCGATCACGTGAAGTGGGCCTACACGGCCGACCGGTACAACCAGTCGTTCTCCCTCGACGAGGTGGCCGAGAAGATCGGTTTCCCGCTGTTCATGAAGCCGTTCGACGGCGGTGGCTGGCGCGGTGTCTCGCGGATCAAGGACCAGACGGCGCTGCACCTGGCCTACGACGAGTCCGGCGAGATGCTCATGCACCTGCAGGCAGCCGTGGAGCCCTACGACGTGTTCGCCAGGGCTTTGTCGATCGGTGCCGAGACCATGGTGATGAAGTTCCAGCCGGACGAGCCGATGCACAACCGGTACGCCGTCGCGCACGACTTCCTGGACCCGGAGACCGGGAACGAGGTCGTCACGATCAGCCGCATGGTCAACGCGTTCTTCCGCTGGGAGTTCAACTCCTGCGAATCGCTCGTCTCGGGCACCGAGGTGCACCCCATCGACTACGCGAACGCCTGCCCGGACGTCGCGATCACCTCGTTGCACTACTACTTCCCCTGGGCGATGACCGCGCTGGTGAGGTGGAGCACGTTCTGCCTCGTGACCGAGCGCAAGCCGAGCCTCCACGTCTCGACCGACGAGTGGTTCGCGATCGCCGACCGGGACGACCTCTCGTACGAGGAGAAGCTCGCTGCCTACCGCTCGATCGCGGACGCGTACTTCGACGTGGAGCGCTACCGGGACTTCTGCGGTGCCCGACTCGCGAACCTGCCCGAGCTCGTGCACGACTGGGTCACCAGCACGGAGTTCGACGACCTGCTCGTGCAGACCGTGCGGATGACCTACCCCGCGCACGAGCACGAGCAGTTCCTGGCCCACTTCCGCGGCCTGACCGGGATGTGGGCCAGCGACGAGGGCGCCAGTCTCCTGACCCCGGAGCGGGGGGGCTTGAGGTCAGGGGCGCTTGAGCCCGCCCGTGTAGGAGCCGGCTCCGCTGTAGGAAACGACCCGCCAGCGGTAGTAGGCCGCCGTGCCGGTGTAGGTCACGTTCTCGGTCGAGGTGGCGGTCGTGCCGGACGCGACATTGACCCAGGAGAACCCGTTCCAGCGCTGCAGGTACAGGTCGAAGTCAGTGCCGGAGGGGCCACGGAGGCAGCCCTGGTGGGTGCCGGCGTTGGCGTAAAAGTACGTGCCGCCCGGGTGGTAGTCGAAGTCGTTACGACCGGTGAGCGAGCCCGAGTACGGCTCCGGAAGCGTGCACCCGCCAGGCGGGGGCGTGGTCGTCGGCGGGGGCGTGGTGGGAGGCGTGCCGCCCCAGTTCTGGGTGAACAGGAGCCGGTTCGGCGAACCGGTGGTGACACCAGTCAGCCCCCCGCTGGTGCTGGCGTTGACGATGCCGTCGCGGACCTGCTGCGACGTGGAGCCCGGGAACGCCTGGAGGTACTGCGCGGCGACGCCCGCCACGTGCGGTGCCGCCATCGACGTACCGCTGATCGTGTTCGTGGCGGTCGAGCTCGTGTGCCAGGTCGAGGTGATGTCCGAGCCAGGCGCGAAGATGTCGAGGCACGTGCCCTGGTTGGAGAAGCTCG
>JACCYY010000230.1 GCA_013696235.1 Sporichthyaceae bacterium
GCACCGAGCCGCCCGTCGTGGAGGTGTCGTCCACGGCGAGGACACGCCGACCCGAGACCGGAGGTCCTTCGATCCGACGCTGCAGCCCGTGCGCCTTGCCCTCCTTCCGGACCACGAACGCGTCCAGCCGACGACCCCGGGCCGCGGCGGCGTGCAGCATCGCGGCGGCGACCGGGTCCGCGCCGAGCGTGAGCCCCCCGACGGCCTCGAACTCGAGATCGGCGGTGAGCTCGAGCATGATCGGCCCCACGAGCGGCGCGGCCTCGGCGTCGAGCGTGATCCGGCGCAGGTCCACGTAGTAGTCCGCCGTCCGCCCCGACGACAGCGTGACCTCGCCGTTGACGACGGCTTTGCTGGTGATCTGGTACCGCAACGCATCTCGCTCGGTCACGAGGCGCGAGCGTACCGAGTGTTGCTCGACTGTCGCTGCACACTGGCCCGGTGGAGGTCGCGACGCTGGTGCTGCTGCACAGCCCGCTCGTGCGGTCCTCGACGTGGGGCGAGCTCCCGAGCCGGTTGCGCGAGCGTGGGTACGACGTGGTCGTCGTGGACGTGGCCGACGACCACGAGCCGCCGTACGCAGCGACGTATGTGGCGCGGGCCGCCCAGCAGGTCACGGCCGCTGCGCCGAGCCCGCCGATCGGGCTGGTCGGGCACAGCGGCGCCGGCCCGCTCCTGCCCCAGCTCGGCTTCGCCCAGCGCGCGGCCCGGCGTCGGGTCGGCGCGTACGTCTTCCTCGACGCGACGCTTCCCCGAGCAGGTTCGACTCGGTTGGACCTGCTGCGCGCCGAGGACGGTGACCTCGCGCACCGGCTACGTGCCGACCTGGGGCGCGGCGTGCTGGTCCCGACCTGGACCGACGAGGACCTGGCTGCCAGTGGGCTCACCACGGCGCAACGGGCTGACGTCCTCAGCGCCGTACGACCGCGCGGGCTTGCGTTCTTCGACGAGCCGCTGCCCCATCCGGACGACTGGCCGGACGCGCCGTGCGGGTACCTGCAGACCAGTCGGGCGTACGACCCGGCAGCGCGGGTCGCCGGCTTGCGTGGGTTCGCGGTGACGAGGGCCGAGGGCGGGCACTTCGCGGCCCTGGCGGCACCTGCCCAGCTCGCCGGCTCACTCGCGGACCTCGTGGTGCGGATGTGACCCGTCGGCGGCTACGGCCGAGCGGCGGACCGCGCAAGATGGTGGCATGGCGCACATGGATGCAGATGATGACGAGCCCGTCGACGGGGACCCGACCTCGACCTCCACGCCCCCAGCCGCGCAGGGGAGCTCCGGCGACCGGGCGACCTGGATCGCCGCGGTCATCATCATCGTCGTCGGACTTCTGGCGATCGGGCTGGTCGCGCTCATCAGGTAGCCATTGACGTCAGACCGCCCGACCCGTTACAAACCTGAGAACACAGGGCGACTCTCTCAGGGAGTGGACCATGGCTCCCAGGGGGGTAGGGCCGGTGGCAACCCAGCAGCGACCATGATCGCCGGCGTCGTCCGAGGCAGTCTCGCCGCCCGCGTCCTCGTCCTGGCGGTCGCTGTCGGGTTGGTCGTGCTCGGCGCTGCGCGGATGGGGACGGCGAAGGTCGACCTGCTCCCGGAGTTCGGGCCGGTGCAGGTCGCGATCCAGACCGAGGCGCTCGGACTCTCCGCGGCCGAGGTCGAACAACTCATCACGGTCCCGATCGAGGCAGATCTGCTCAACGGCGTCGCGTGGCTGGACCAGATCCGATCGGAGTCGGTGGCCGGCCTGTCCTCCATCGAGCTGATCTTCGAGCCGGGAACGGACGTCCAGGAGGCCCGCCAGGTGGTCGCCGAGCGTCTCACGCAGGCGCACGCCCTACCGAACGTGTCCAGGCCGCCGGCGATGCTGCAGCCGCTGTCGTCGACGAGCCGGGTCATGATGGTCGGACTCTCGTCGGACGAGCTTTCGTTGATGGACCTGTCCGTTCTGGCCCGCTGGAAGATCAGGCCGCGCCTGACCGGAGTGCCCGGGGTGGCCAACGTCGCGATCTGGGGCCAGCGGGAGCGGCAGCTGCAGGTCCAGGTGGACCCCGAGCGGCTCAGCGACAACGGCGTCTCCCTGGTCCAGGTGATGAGGACCACGGGCAACGCCCTGTGGGTGTCGCCGCTGAGCTTCGTGGAGGCGTCCACTCCCGGTTCCGGAGGGTTCATCGAGACGCCGAACCAGCGGATGGGCGTCCAGCACATCTCGCCGATCTCGACCGCTGCCGATCTCGCCCAGGTGACGGTCGAGGACACCGACGGCCGGACGCTGCGCCTGAGCGACGTCGCAACGGTCGTGGAGGGCAGCCAACCCCTGATCGGGGACGCCGTCGTGGACGACGGTCCCAGCTTGATGCTCGTCATCGAGAAGTTCCCTGGAGCGAGCACGCTCGACGTGACCAAGGGCCTGGAGGACGCGTTCGCGGCGCTGGCACCGGGCCTGTCCGGTGTGACCATCGACACCTCGCTCTACCGGCCGGCCACCACGATCGAATCGGCGCTCGATCAGCTCGGCCTCGCCCTGCTGATCGGGCTCGGTCTGCTCGTGCTGCTGCTCGGGCTGCTGTTCTTCGACTGGCGAGCGACCTTGCTCGCCGCGGTCACGATCCCGCTCTGCCTGCTGGCCGCCGGGCTGGTGCTGCACCTGCGAGGCACCACGTTCAACGTGATGACGGCCGCTGGCCTGCTGCTTGCCCTGGGCATCGTCATCGACGACGCGGTGATGGACGCCGACACCATCCGTCGACGGGTCGGTGAGCGCCGTCAGCGTGCCGACGGCAACCCGATCGCGGCCGTGATCACCGAGGCCGCGATCGAGGTGCGGCGGCCCACCGTGTTCGCGACGTTGATCGTCTTGGCGGCTGCGGCACCGTTGCTGCTGCTGGACGATCTGTCCGCCGCGTTCGCCGGACCGCTGCTGCTCTCGTTCGGGTTGGCCGTCCTGGCGTCGACGCTCGTCGGATTGACGCTGACTCCTGTGCTCGCACTGGTGCTGTTCGCCAGGGCACCCGTCCGGCGTCGGCGTCGTGAGTCACCGATCGTACGGTGGTTCCAGGCTCGCTCGGACGGCCTGCTGTCGCAGACGAGTCGCCGTTCGGGCCCCTGGCTGGTGGTGACCGGAGCTGTCGCCATCGGCGCTGTCGTCCTGGTACCGCTGCTCGGATCACCAGGGCTTGTCCCGACCCTGCGCGAGCGAGTGGTCCTGATCCAGTGGGACGGTGCACCAGGAACCTCGCAACCTGAGATGGCCCGGGTCGCTGCTGCGGCCACCGCGGAGTTCCGTTCACTTCCCGGCGTCCGCAGTGTCGGCGCTCACGTCGGCCGCGCGATCACCTCGGACGAGGTCGCGAGCGTCAACGAGAGCGATCTGTGGGTCAGCGTCGAGCCTGACGCGGACTACGACCAGACCGTTGCGGCCATCGGGCAGGTCGTCGACGGCTACCCAGGGCTGTTCCGCGAGGTGCAGACCTACCCGGAGGAGCAGGTCCTCCGGGCACTGACGGGCTCCGACGACGACCTCGTCGTCCGCGTCTACGGCCAGGACTCGCAGGTCCTCGACGATCTGGCCGCCGAGGTCCGCGAGCTGATCGCCGGGATCGACGGCGTGGGCACACCGCGGACGGACGTCCAAGCCGCCGAGCCGACGATCGAGATCGAGGTGGATCTCGATCGCGCGGAGGCGGAGGGCATCAAGCCTGGTGACGTCCGGCGAGCCGCCGCGACGCTGGTGAACGGCGTCGAGGTCGGCAGCCTCTTCGAGGACCAGAAGGTGTTCGAGGTCGTGGTCTGGGGCGTTCCGGAGATCCGTGACAGCGTCACCGGCGTCGGGGACCTGCTGATCGACAAGCCGGGTGGCGGCCAGGTTCGTCTCGGGGACGTCGCAGACGTCGCGGTGGCCGGTAACCCCAACTTGATCAAGCGGGACTCGGTCTCCCGACGTGTCGACGTCTCCGCCGACGTGGACGGTGACCCGGATGCGGTGATCGACCAGGTCCACACCGCGCTGGCGCAGATCGACTTCCCGCTGGAGTACCACGCGGAGGTTCTCGAGCGCGAGGACCAGGGGTCGCAGAACCCGGTGATCCTGGCGCTCGCCGCTGCGATCGGCGCGTTCCTCCTGCTCCAGCTCGGGCTCGGAAGCTGGCGGGTGGCGGCGGTCGTGTTCCTCGCCCTCCCGGTGGCCCTGGCCGGCGGATGGCTGGCCGCGCTCGTGGACGGCGGCGAGGTGACGCTGGCCGCGCTCGCCGGCATGCTCACGGTGCTCGGGATCGCCGTGCGCAGCGCCGTCGTGTCGATCAAGCAGTACGACCGGCTGCGCGCGCTCCCCGGCGGAGGCTCCGACCTCGAAGCAGTTCGGCGTGGATCGGCGGAGCGGATCGTCCCGGTCATGGCCACGACGCTCGGCACCGCCCTGATGCTGCTGCCGCTCGTGCTGCTCGGCGATGCACCGGGCCTCGAGGTGATCCGGCCCGGCGCGATCGTCGTCATCGCCGGCCTCGTGACGACGGCACTGTTCTCGCTCGTCGTCCTGCCGTTGCTCTACCTGCGGTTCACAACGCCCACATCGGGGGAAGCTCATGCGACCCAGTAAGTGGTCCACGGCCGGTCCGCTGATCATCATGCTCAGCGGTGGCCTCCTGCTGTCCAGCTGCGCCGATCCGCCGGCAGAGGCCGACTTCGGCGAGTCCGGACCGGCGCAGGTCGAAGTGATCGAGGGTTCAGAGGTCAGCCGGGTGACCCTCACCCTGGAGGCGGCCGAGCGTCTCGGCGTCACGACCACCGCGGTCGTCGAGGAGCAGGTCGCGGCGCAGCCCGGGACGGTCGGGAGCGCGGTCGAGCGCAAGGTGATCCCCTACGGCGCGCTGCTCTACGACAACACCGGTGCCACCTGGGCGTACACGACGGTCGAACCGCTCGTGTTCATCCGTGAGTCGGTGACGATCGACTACATCGAAGGCGACCAGGTCGTGCTCGTCGACGGCCCGAGCACCGGCACCGACGTGGTCACGCTGGGGGCCGCCGAGCTCTTCGGCGCCGAGCTCGGTCTCGGTCAGTAGCGCCGGGGTCTCGTCGACATGATGCGGTGGATCATCGGGTCGAGCCTGAAGGTTCGTTACCTGCTCGTTGCCGCCGCCTCGATGCTGATGTACTTCGGGGTCGGTGAGATCCGCGACGTGCCGGTGGACGTCTTTCCCGAGTTCGCGCCGCCAAAGGTCGAGGTCCAGACCTCGTCGCTCGGCCTCTCAGCGGCCGAGGTAGAGCAGCTGATCACGGTTCCGCTCGAGGAGTCGCTCCAGGGGATGGACGGGATCGACATCGTCCGTTCCAAGTCGGTCCCGCAGCTCTCCTCCATCGAGCTGATCTTCGAGCCGGGCACCAACCTGCTCGAGGCGCGCCAGCAGGTCCAGGAGCGCGTTGGAGTCGTCACGCCCCTGCTGCCGACCTGGGCAGCGCCACCGATCATGATCCAACCACTGTCGGCGACCAGCCGGGTGATGAAGATCGGCCTCTCCTCGGACGAGCGATCCGTGATCGAGATGTCGATGATCTCGTACTGGACGATCAGGCAGCGGCTGCTCAGCGTCCCGGGAGTCGCCAACGTGGCGATCTGGGGCGAGCGGCTCCAGATGATGCAGGTGCAGGTCGAACCAGACCGCATGAACGCGCACGACGTCACGCTCGATCAGGTGATGGGCGTGACCGCCGATGCCTTGGATGCCGGCTTGCTGCAGTACTCAGACGGCGCGGTGATCGGTACCGGAGGGTTCGTCGAGACCCCGAACCAACGGTTGGGCGTCCGCCACGTGCTCCCGATCGTCACCCCCGAAGACCTGGCCAAGGTCGTCATCGCCCCGGCCACCCCCGGCACCCCGGCGCTGCACCTGTCGGACGTGGCCACGGTGACCGAGGACCACCAGCCGTTGATCGGGGACGCGGTCATCAACGACGGCCCGGGCCTCATGCTGATCGTCGAGAAGCTGCCGTGGGGCAACACCTTGGAGGTCACCCGCGGCGTCGAGGAGGCGATGGCAGCGCTGGCGCCGGGTCTGAGCGGCATCACGGTCGACACGACGATCTTCCGCCCCGCGACGTTCGTCGAGATCTCGATCGACAACCTCACCCGTGCGATGCTGCTCGGCTTCCTCCTGGTGATGCTGATCATCGGTGCGTTCCTCTTCGAGTGGCGCGTCGCGCTGATCAGCGTGCTGACGATCCCGCTCTCGTTGATGGCGGCGGGGCTGGTCCTCTACTGGCGTGGCACGACGGTCAACACGATGGTCCTGGCCGGCATGGTGATCGCGCTCGGCGCCATCGTCGACGACGCGATCATCGACGTCGAGAACATCGTGCGACGCCTGCGCCAACGGCGCCGCGAGGGCAGCACGGAGTCCACCGCGAGCATCATCCTCGAGGCGTCCCTCGAGGTGCGCGGCCCGATCATCTACGCAACGATGATCATCGTTGCGGCCGCCGTCCCGGTGTTCTTCCTCGAGGGACTCACCGGGTCGTTCTTCCGCCCGCTCGCCACCTCGTACATGCTCGCCGTGCTCGCATCGCTCGTGGTCGCGCTGACCCTGACGCCCGCACTCTGCTTGATCCTCTTGCGTGATGGAGCCAGCGTTCGACGCGAGCCACGGTTGGTGGATGCCCTCAAGCGCGGATACGGGTTCGTGCTCACGCGGATCATCACACGTCCGCGTCGAGCGTACGGGGTCGTCGCGGTCATCGCGCTCGGCGGCATCCTGACGGTGCCACAGCTCGGCCAGTCACTGCTGCCGGAGTTCAAGGAGCGGGACTTCCTGATGCACTGGGTCACCGACCCCGCCACCTCGCAGGAGGAGGAGACCCGGATCACGGTCGAGGCGAGCAAGGAGCTCCGCGCGATCCCCGGCGTGCGGAACTTCGGTGCGCACATCGGTCAGGCGCTCGCCGCCGACGAGGTCGTCGGCGTGAACTTCGGGGAGAATTGGATCAGCGTCGACCCGGACGTGGACTACGACGCGACGCTCGCCTCGATCCAGGAGGTGGTGAACGGCTACCCGGGCCTGCGCCGCGACGTCCAGACGTACCTGAAGGAGCGGATCCGCGAGGTGCTGACCGGCACCAGCGAGGCCGTCGTGATCCAGGTCTACGGCGAGGACCTCGAGACGCTTCGAGCCACGGCGCAGGACGTGCTCGCGATCCTCGGAGACGTGGACGGGATCATCGACGAGCACGTGGACCTCGCCGTCGACGTCCCGCAGGTGCAGGTCGAGGTCGACCTGGCCAAGGCCCAGACGGTCGGTCTCAAGCCCGGTGACGTGCGCCGCGCCGCTTCCACGTTGCTCGCCGGCGAAGAGGTGGGCGACATCTTCCGTGAGGGCAAGGCCTACGACGTGGTGGTCTGGTCGACGCCCGAGACCCGCCACAGCTTGACCAGTGTGCAGAACCTCCCGATCGACACACCCGGCGGGGGGTCCGTGCTGCTCGGTGAGATCGCCGACATCTCGGTCAACCCGACGCCCAACCTCATCGAGCGCGAGGGCGGCTCGCGCCACATCGACGTCGGGGGCAACGTCGCAGAACGCGACCTCGGCGCGGTCGTCGACGAGGTCGAGGAGCGACTTGCCGGCCTCGAGATGCCGTTGGGGTTCCACACCGAGCTGCTCGGTGAGTTCACCGAGCGTCAAGCGGCCCAGCAGCGCCTGCTCCTCTTCGCCGGCGCCGCGCTGCTGGCGATCATGGCGTTGCTCCAGGCCTCCTTCGGGAGATGGCGGCTCACGACGCTCGCCCTCGTCACGTTGCCGATGGCGCTCGTCGGCGGCGTGCTCGCCGCGTTCTTCACCGGAGGCGTGCTCTCGCTCGGCTCGCTGGTAGGACTCTTCACGGTCTTCGGGATCGCCGCTCGCAACAGCATCCTGCTGATCAACCACTACCAGCACCTCGAGCGGCACGAGGGCGAGAGGTTCGGGGTCGCGCTCGTGCTCCGCGGGTCGCTGGAGCGGCTGTCGCCGATCCTCATGACGTCCTTGGCGACCGGTTTGGCACTGGTGCCGTTGGTGGTGGCCGGCTCCATCCCGGGTCACGAGGTGGAGCACCCCCTCGCCGTGGTGATCCTCGGCGGGCTCGTGACCTCGACGCTGCTCAACCTCCTGGTCGTCCCCTCGCTGTACCTTCGTTTCGGCCGATCGAAAGCGTCCAGCGCGACTGCTTGAGGTGACGAATGCGGGTGCTCGTGGTTGAGGACGAGCTCCGGCTGGCCGGGGCGCTCGCGCGTGGCCTCGCGCAGAAGGGATTCGAGGTCGAGGTCGCCCACGACGGGGGGACGGCGTACGAGACAGCCGTCCACGGCCGGTTCGATGCGATCGTGCTCGATCTCATGCTGCCGGTCCTCTCCGGTTCAGACGTCTGCCGGCGGCTCCGAGCGAGCGGCATCACCACGCCGATCGTCATGCTGACCGCGAAGCACGGCGAGAACGACGAGGCAGACGGGCTCGACCTCGGCGCCGACGACTACCTCCGCAAGCCGTTCTCGTACGTCGTCCTGCTGGCTCGGCTCAACGCCCTGCTGCGTCGCGACGCGCTCGGCCGCCCACCGCTCCTGGTCGCCGGCGATCTCGTGCTCGACCCGGCGACCAGCAAGGTGTGGCGCGACGGCGAGCCGATCGAGCTCACGCCGCGCGAGGTCGCGCTGCTGGCGTTCCTCATGCGCAACGAGGGCCGGATCCGGTCCAAGCACGACATCCTGCAACAGGTGTGGGGCGCCGACTTTGACCGTGACCCCAACGTCGTCGAGGTCTACGTCGGTTACCTGCGCCGGAAGATCGACCAGCCCTTCGGCATCCACACCCTCCACACCGTGCGAGGCCAGGGCTACCAGCTCCAGTCCGGCGGCTGAGGTGCTTCGGCGCCTGTCGCTGCGGGTCCGCATGGTGCTCGTCACCGCCGCGATCGTGACGGCGGTGCTCAGCCTCGGCCTGGTCGCGCTCAGTGCGGTGGCCGAGTCCGAGCTGATCGAGGATGCCACCGACCTGCGGCTGGGGCAGGCGAAGGAGCTGGCTGGCATCGCCGTGGCTGGCGGGCTCCCCGAGGTCCTGCCGCTCATGGGGAACGACGAGGACGTGGTGCAGATCGTCTCGGCCGGACAGGTCCTCGCTGCCAGCGCAAACGTGCGCACCCGGTCGGCGTTCCCCATCCCCGAGCAGGCGCCCGGGACGACCCGGGTCGTGGAGGTCGATGGGCTCTACGCCGACGACGCGAGCGACGAGCCGAGCCGGTACCGCGTCGTGGGGTACGGATTCGACGCGCCGACCGGACCGGCCACCATCTTCGTCGCGTTCTCGCTGGAGGAGATCGAGGAGGTGGTGGGCGTCGAGGCGCGAATCCGTGCGTTGGGGTTGCCGGTGCTGATCCTGGTCCTGTCGGCGGCGATGTGGGTCGTGGTGGGTCGAACGCTCGCGCCGGTGGAGGCGATCCGCGCGCAGGCCGACGCGATCACCGGCAGCGCACTCGATCGGCGCGTGCCGGAGCCGCCACACCAGGACGAGATCGGCCGGCTCGCCCGTACCGTCAACGCGATGCTCGGTCGGCTCCAGGACAGCGCCGAGCAGCAACGGAGGTTCGTCGCTGACGCTGCGCACGAGCTGCGGAGTCCCGTCGCGAGCATGCGGGCCCAGCTCGAGGTCGCCAGTGACGGAGGGGGCGAGGGCGATGTCACGCAGTTGATCCCCGACCTCCTCGACGACACGTTGCGCATGCAGCGGCTCGTGGACCAGCTGCTCCTGCTCGCCCGAAGCGACGGTGCTCCACACGCTCCCCACCGCAGCGTCGACCTCGACGACATCGTCGGCGCCGTTGCCGCGGACGACGCGCACGCCCGAGGCGTGACGATCGATCTCAGCGCGGTCGAGGCGGTGCAGCTGATCGGCGACCCGATCCTCCTCGAACAGATGGTTCGCAACCTGATCGAGAACGCGGTCGCCCACGCCGAGCGGGAGGTGCGAATTGGGCTGCGGGTGACCGATCGCGACGCGACCCTCGTCGTCAGTGACGACGGGCCTGGTATTCCGGTGGGCCGGCGCGGCGAAGTCTTCCACCGCTTCGCCCGCCTCGACACCGCCCGTGATCGCGCCCACGGCGGGTTCGGCCTTGGGCTCTCGATCGTGGCCGAAGTCGTACGCACCCACGGAGGGACGATCGAGGTCGGCGCCGCCGAGACCGGCGGGGCCGAGTTCGAGGTCCGGTTGCCGCTTGGCGGCCGCCGATCTGGAGTGGAGGAACGCCGAGACTGAGACGATCACCACGCTGGCGTCAGCGAGAGAACCCACGGCGCTGGGCGGCGCGTAGTCCGGCCGCCACGACATTCAGCGGCAGGTGCCGCAGCAGCGCGATGGCGGCGCCGTACCTCCGGTCGGACACCGCGACCACGCGACCGGACTGGACGGCCCGCCACCCGTCGGCAGCCACGGCGTCCGGCGAGAGCCAGACCCAGCCCGGCAGGCCACGGAGCGAGATGCCGGCGCG
>JACCYY010000040.1 GCA_013696235.1 Sporichthyaceae bacterium
CGTCGACCAGCACGAGCGCGCCGGCCGCACGAGCGTCGGCGATCACCCGCTCGAGCACCGCGATCCCGCGGGATCCGTGCCGCTCGAAGAACGCCGACTGCGGCTTGAGCACGGCGACCTCGCCGGCAAGCGCCTCGACCACGGTGAGCGCGAAGACCGCAAGGCCGGTCGAGTCGTCGGGCAGTCCCCAGCCGGTCAGCAGGGACGGGTGCGGGTCGATCCCGACGCACAGCGGACCACGGGCGTCCATGGCGGCCCGCAGCCGCCCGCCAAAGGGCTCTGGTCGGGGTTCGTTCATGTCGGGTCCTCCTCGACGACGACGGCGCGGTCGTCGGGGTCCCGATGGGCGTACCCGACGAGATCGGCCAGCCGGGCGACCCCCCGAGCCGCAAGCGCCGTCCGGAGCTCCGCGGCGATCCGGGTCGGCGCACTCGGGTCGTTGAACAGCACGGTCCCGATCGAGACCGCCGAGGCGCCGGCCAGCACCATCTCCAGCACGTCCGCACCCGTCCGCACCCCGCCCATGCCGAGGATCGGCACCTCGGGCATGGCCCGGTGCACCTGCCAGATGCAGCGGACCGCGACCGGGCGGATGGCCGGCCCGGAGAGCCCACCGGTGATCCCGGCGAGGACCGGACGCATGCGCTCGGTGTCGATGACCATCCCGAGAAGCGTGTTGATCATCGCCAGGCCGTCCGCACCAGCGCCGACGCAACCGTCGGCGATGTCCACAAGGTCCGTGACGTCCGGGGACAGCTTGGCGAGCACCGGGATGCCGGGCGCGGTCGCCCGTCGGACGGCGTGCACCACTGCGGCCGCCGCGGACCGGTTGCAGGCGAAAACTTGGCCGCGGTCCTCGACGTTCGGGCAGGAGATGTTCACCTCGATGGCTGCGATGCCCTCGGCACCGCGCAGGCGCTGCGCCAGCCGGGCGTACTCCTCGACCGATCCCCCAGCGATCGACACCACCACACGCGCGCCCCGACGGCGCAGCCAGCTGACGTCGTGCTTGAGGAAGTGCTCGATGCCTGGACCCTGGAGGCCGATCGAGTTCAGCATGCCGCTCGGCGTCTCGGCCATCCGCGGGGTCGCCCGCCCGGACCTGGGCTCGAGCATGATCGACTTCGTGACGACGGCGCCGAGCGTACGGACGTCGACGAACTGGTCGATCTCGCGCCCGGCCGCCGCACAGCCGGACGCGGTGAGGATCGGGCTCACCAGCCCGACGCCGGCCAGCGTCGTCGTCAGGTCGACGTCAGCCGGCACCAACCCGGCCGGCGTAGCAGTGCGGGCAGCCGTCACCGGAGCCCACCAGTCATTGGCGCGAGTGGCTCGGCCGGCGCGCCGAGTGCGTCGGTCGGAACCGTCCCGACGTCGGCCCAGCGCACGGCATCTCCGCGGAAGACCGGACCGTCGACGCAGGCTCGCACCATGCGCGTGACGCCGTCGGTGCCCACGACCGGCAGGACGCAGGTCATGCAGACCCCGATGCCGCAGGCCATCGTCTCCTCGACCGCGCACTGGCTGTGCGCGCCGTGCGCGGCCGCGATGCGCGCCACCTCGGCGAGCATGCCCATCGGTCCGCAGGCGTAGACGACCTCGCTCCTCGTGCGCGTCAGCAGGTCCGGCAGGACGTCGGACACGATGCCGTTGCGCCCGGCCGAGCCGTCATCGGTGGTGACCTCGAGGCTGTCGCTGATCCGCTTCGCCTCGAGCACCCCGAACAGGCGGTCGGCGGTCGCGGCACCGAGCACTGTGTGCACCGCACACCCGCGTGCGCGCAGCCCCTCGGCCAGGCTCGCCAGCGGTGCCGCGCCGTACCCTCCGCCGACCAGCACGCACGCGACCGGCTCTCGCGGCAGCGCAAACGGCTTGCCGAGCGGTCCGATCACGTCGACGCGGTCCCCGGGTCGGCGCTCGGCGAGCCAGGCGGTGCCCGGCCCGTGCACGGCGAGCACCACCTCGACGGTGCCTCCCGACCGGCCGCGCTCCTCCGCGCGGTGCACGCTGAACGCCCGCCGCAGCAGCATGCTCGAGGCGGGTCCGCCGACCGCGAGCGCCACGAAGTGGCCGGGGCGGACGGAACCCGCGATCGCCGGCGCGAGCAGGACGAGGCGGTGATACGCACCCGCCCGACGCACCGCGACCACCTCGGCGTCAGCCTGGACGGGACCGCTCACCCCGGGCTCCCGTCGTTCGGTCCGCCCGAGCGAAGGGCGGCGTGATGCTCTTGGAGGCTGCGCACCGTGATCGTTCCGCGAAGAAGCGCCTCGATGCCCTGGACCGCCGCGGCAAGCCCTTGGACGGTGGTGATGCACGGCACCGACTGGAGCACCGAGGCGGTCCGGATCTCGTACCCGTCGAGGCGTGGCCGCCCGTTCGACGTGGTGCCGAACGGCGTGTTCACGACCAGCGCGACATCACCGGCCAAGATCATCCCGACGATCGTCGGCTCACCG
>JACCYY010000264.1 GCA_013696235.1 Sporichthyaceae bacterium
GCTCAACCTCGGTACCGCCGCGCTCGAGCGACCCGACTGGGTGGCCGGCGACATCGAGCGCCACGGCGAGCGGGTGGCGGTGGGCCTCGACGTCCGCGGGACGACGTTGTCCGCGCGCGGCTGGACGCAGGACGGCGGCGAGCTGTTCGAGGTGCTGACCCGGCTCGACGCCGAGGGATGCGCCCGTTACGTCGTCACCGACGTCGGCCGCGACGGCACGATGACCGGCCCGAACGTCGATCTGCTGACCTCCGTCTGCGCCGCTACCGATCGGCCGGTCGTCGCCAGCGGCGGTGTGGCGACGCTGGCGGACATCGAGCTGCTGCGCGGGCTCCGACCGATCGGCGTCGAGGGCGCAATCGTCGGCAAGGCCCTCTACGCGAGCGCGTTCACGCTGCCCGAGGCGCTCGAGGTCGCGCGCGGAGTCTCCTAGCTCGACCAGAGCGCCCTGGCCCGCTGCGACTGTGGCCCGCGCCGCGACCGAGCTCGCCGCCGGGCGGGTTCGGACGCCTGACGCGGGTACGCCGACGGGGCGCCGGAACCGATGTGGTCGAACGGCCAGCTACCGACGGCTACGCCGGCGAGGAGGACCTCTCGGATCCATGACCTGAGTCCGCTGGGGGGAACGACCACGGGAGGATGGGCAGGTGGGGGCAACGGCATGACGGTGGCGGTGCGGGTGATCCCGTGCCTCGACGTCGATGCAGGGCGTGTGGTCAAGGGGGTGCAGTTCGCCGGCCTGCGCGATGCCGGCGACCCGGTCGAGATGGCGGCGCTCTACGACCGCGAGGGTGCCGACGAGATCGTGTTTCTCGACGTCACGGCGTCGGTCGTCGGGCGCGAGACGACGTACGACGTGGTGCGACGCACCGCCGAGCAGGTGTTCATCCCGCTCACGGTGGGCGGCGGCGTACGCGCCGTGGAGGACGTCGACCGGCTGCTCCGGGCCGGTGCGGACAGGGCGGCCGTGAGCACGGCGGCGGTGGCCCGGCCAGCCCTGGTGCGCGAGATCGCGGACCGGTTCGGCTCGCAGGTGCTCACCGTCTCGGTCGACGCCCGGCGCTGCCGGGGCGCGACGGCCACGCCGTCAGGTTTCGAGGTCACCACCCACGGCGGGCGGATCGGCACCGGGCTCGACGCCGTCGCCTGGGCGGCCGAGGTGGCTCGGCTCGGCGCGGGCGAGATCCTGCTCAACTCGATCGACGCGGACGGCACGCAGGTCGGGTACGACCTCGAGCTGGTCGGGGCCGTGCGGTCGGTGGTCGGTGTGCCGGTGGTGGCCAGCGGCGGGGCGGGACGGCTCGAGGACTTCGCGCCGGCCGTGGATGCCGGCGCCGACGCCGTGCTCGCGGCGAGCGTGTTCCACTTCGGCACGCTTCGGATCACCGCCGTCAAGGCAACCCTCCGGACCGCCGGCCACCACGTGCGGTGATCGCCCGAGCGTCGACGGAGCACCCCTGCTCCGCCAGTCGGTCGAGCGCGTACGGTGGACCGGGCTGCCCACGCTGGTAAGGACCCGACCGGCGGCGTCGCGAGTGACGCGGCCGGACGCGTGCGGCAGGCTTGCCGAACTGCTCGTCGGGCCACCACCGGGTCGCCTCCTCGCCGCAGACGTCCGACGTCAGCGCGTGGTGGGCACCCGCGTGCACCGGGGGCGAGCGAGACACGAGACGAAGGAACACCGATGCCCGAGCGAGGCCTGGACCGATCGGTCCTGCGCCGGGGCTTCGCCGTTCTCGGCGTGGCCATCCGCGAGGAACCCCGGATCTTCGGCATCGCCCTGGTCGGCAGCGTGCTGTTCGGTGCCATGACGGTCGGCAACGCGTGGGTGCTCGGCCGGGTGACCGAGAACCTCATCACCCCGTCGTTCGCCCGCGGCGACGTGGCCGCCGGCGCGCTCTGGAGCGCCGCGGCACTGATCATCTCGGTGTCCCTCCTGAAGGCGGTCGGGATCGTGCTCCGCCGGCTGTTCGGCGGCATCATGGTCTACCGGCTCGAGGCGACCTACCGACGCCGGGTGACTCGCCAGTACCTGCGGCTGCCGCTGTCCTGGCACCACAAGCACCCCACCGGCCAGCTCCTGTCGAACGCGAACGCCGACATCGAGTCGGTCTGGTTCCCGATCGCACCGTTGCCGATGGCCATCGGTGTGGTGGTCATGCTGGTCGTGGCCGCTGTCGCGCTCGTGCTCACCGATCTCGTGCTCTCGATCGTCGGGTTCGTCGTGTTCCCGACGATCATCGGGCTGAACCTGCTCTACCAGCGCTACCTGTCGCCGCTGCAGACCGTCGCGCAACAGCTCAGGGCCGAGGTCTCCGAGGTCGCGCACGAGAGCTTCGACGGGGGGCTCGTGGTCAAGTCCCTCGGACGGGAGGCCAGCGAGACCGCGCGGTTCGCGGCCAAGGCCGGCGAGCTCCGCGACGCGATGGTGCGGGTCGGTCGCGTGCGCGGGCTGTTCGACCCCGCGATGGAGGCGGTGCCGGTGCTCGGTGTCTTGGCCGTCCTCATGATCGGCAGCATCCGGATCGAGAGCGGCGCGACCAGCCCCGCCGACCTGATCCAGGTGGCCTACCTGTTCACGCTGCTGGCGTTCCCGATCCGAGCCTTCGGCTGGGTCCTCGGCGAGATGCCTCGCAGCGTCGTGGGCTGGGACCGCGTCCGCAACGTCCTGGACGCGACCGGGGGTTTCTCCTACGGCGCCCGCCGCCTCCCGGCCGCCGACGGCCCGAGCCGGCTGGACGTGGTGGACGTCCGGTTCTCGTACGAGGGCGCGGAGGTGCTGCACGGCGTGGACTTCGCGGTGAGCGCGGGTACCACCGTGGCGCTGGTGGGCCCCACCGGGTCGGGCAAGTCCACGGTCGCGAACCTGCTCGTCCGGCTGGTCGACCCCGACACGGGGGCGGTGGAGCTCGACCGCGTCGACGTGCGCGAGCTCGAGCCCGGGGGCGTGGCCGGCGCTGCCGCGCTCGTCTTCCAGCAGACGTTCCTCTTCGACGACACGGTGCGGGGCAACGTGACGCTCGGCGTCGAGGGCGTCTCCGACGAGGACGTGTGGCGGGCGCTCCGGCTGGCCCAGGCCGACGGGTTCGTCGCCGCGCTCGGTCACGGCCTCGACACCCAGGTCGGCGAGCGCGGGACCTCGCTCTCGGGCGGCCAGCGCCAGCGGTTGGCGCTGGCCCGGGCGCTGGTGCGCCAGCCGCGGCTGCTCGTGCTTGACGACGCCACCTCGAGCGTCGACCCGCAGGTGGAGTCACGGATCCTGGCCGGGCTGCGGGACTCGACCGCGCCGTCCACGGTCGTGGTGATCGCGTACCGGCGGGCCACCATCGCACTGGCCGACGAGGTCGTGTACGTGGAGCACGGGCGGGTCGTCGACCGCGGCACCCACGACGACGTGCTGGGCCGCACCGAGGGTTACCGCGAGCTGATCACCGCGTACGAGCGCGAGCAGGCCGACCGGCTCGCGCTGGCCGAGGCCGAGACCAGCGGGGGATGAGTTGACGACGCCGCGGACCATCGATGACGACACCGACGCAACGCCACGGGACACCCTGGACGGCACCAGGGTCGGCAAGGGCTCGGACATCGGCGCGATCGCCACGATCCGGCGAGGGCTCGCGCTGTCCCCGGAGTTCCGCACCGGCCTGCCGCTGACGCTCGCCCTCGCGGTGATCTCGACCCTCGGGCGCATCGTCACCCCGATCGCCGTGCAGCAGGTGATCGACCGGGGTCTGTCCGCGCCGGGCGGCCCGGACCTCGGGCTGGTCCGCCAGATCGTGCTCCTGGCGATCGCCGCAGTGCTGGTCACCGCCCTCGCCGGCTACCTGATGAACGTCCGCCTGTTCACGGTGACCGAGGGTGGGCTGGCCACGCTCCGTACGACAGCGTTCCGGCACGTCCACGACCTGTCGGTCCTCACCCAGAACACCGAGCGCCGCGGCGCGCTGGTCTCCCGGGTCACGAGCGACGTCGACACGATCAGCACGTTCATGCAGTGGGCCGGGCTGCTGCTGGTGATCAGTGTCGGACAGCTGGTGGTCTCGACGGTGCTCATGGCGTTCTACTCCTGGCAGCTCACGTTGCTGGTGTGGGGCTGCTTCCTGCCGCTGTTCCTGCTGCTGCGCCACTTCCAGAAGTTGGTCGCCACCGCCTACACGCGGGTCCGCGAGCGGGTCGGTGAGATGCTCGCCGCCATCTCCGAGGCCGTGGTCGGCGCACCGGTCGTCCGGGCGTACGCCGTCGAGGACCGGACCAGCGAGCGCATCGACACCGCGATCGAGGCGCACCGGCAGTCGGCGACGCGGGCGCAGAAGATCGTCGCGCTCACGTTCTCGAGCGGGGAGATCGTGGCCGGCATCGCGACCGCAGCCGTGGTCGTGGTCGGCGTCCTCCTCGGTGTCGGCGGCGACATCACGTTCGGGCAGCTCGTCGCGTTCCTGTTCCTCATCACGTTGTTCGTGGGCCCGGTCCAGGTCGGGACCGAGGTGCTCAACCAGGCGCAGAACGCGGTGGCCGGGTGGCGTCGGGTGATCGGGGTGATCGACACGCCAGCCGACGTGGCCGACCCTGGCCCGGACGGGATCGTGCTCCGGCGCGGACCGATCGACGTGCGCTTCGAGCACGTGTCGTTCGGTTACCCCAACGGGCCGAGGGTCCTGCACGATGTCAGCGTCACGGTCCCGCCGCAGTCCCGGATCGCCGTGGTCGGCGAGACCGGCTCGGGGAAGACCACGTTCGCGAAGCTGCTCACCAGGCTGATGGACCCCTCCGAGGGTCGCGTCATGGTCGACGGGGTCGACCTGCGCGACGTGCAGTTCGGCTCGCTCCGGGCCCGGATCGTGATGGTCCCGCAGGACGGGTTCCTGTTCGACACGACGTTGCTGGACAACATCCGGTACGGCCGACCCGAGTCCAGCGAGGCCGACGTGTCGCTCGCCCTGACCGAGCTCGGTCTGGCCGCCTGGGTCGAGGGGTTGCCGAACGGCCTCAGCACTCCGGTCGGGCAGCGCGGCGAATCGCTGTCGGCGGGCGAGCGGCAGCTGGTGGCGCTGGCCCGCGCGTATCTCGCCGACCCTGACCTGCTCGTGCTCGACGAAGCGACCTCGGCGATCGACCCGGCCACCGAGGTCCGCGTGCAGCGCGCTCTCGAGGGCCTCACCCGCGGGCGCACGGCACTCACGATCGCGCACCGCATGGCGACCGCCGAAGCCGCCGACGAGGTGCTGGTCTTCGCCGCCGGCCGCCTGGTCGAACGCGGCGTCCACGCCGACCTGGTCGCGCTCGGCGGCGGGTACGCCGACATGTACGCCTCCTGGACCGCTCAGCGCGCAAGCCGCGCGTAGCGGCGACCTCGCCTGGTCGATCGATGGGCGCTGGACGATGTTGGTGCTGGCGTGTCGCGACGCTGATTGCCCTTTCATCGGGAGCGACCCGTTGCCGGCCGGGTCGATCGCCTGGCGGTTGCCGCGTCTCACCCGTCAGCGACCTGAGATCGTGGCGGCATGCAGAGCGAGCTCGACCCCGTCCTGGCCGCGCGGCTCAAGCGCGACGACGACGGTCTCGTCGCGGCGGTGGTGCAGCAGCACGACACCGGTGAGGTGCTCATGCTGGCCTGGATGGACGACGAGGCGTTGCACCGGACGCTCACGACCGGTCTCGCCACGTACTGGAGCCGCAGCCGCCAGATGCTCTGGGTGAAGGGTGAGACGTCCGGGCACCACCAGCGGGTGCGGTCGGTCGCGCTGGACTGCGACGGGGACGCCGTCCTGGTCCGCGTCGACCAGGAGGGTCCGGCCTGCCACACCGGCTCCCGGACCTGCTTCGACGACGGCAGGCTCCTCGACCCGGTGACCGGGCACGCGGATGGCTGAGACGGTTCTCGACGGTCCGGTTCTCGACGGTCCGGTCGTGCCGGTCACGCGCCGGCTCCTGGCCGACGGCGAGACGCCGGTCAGCCTCTACCGCAAGCTCGCGCACGAGCGCCCGGGCACGTTCCTGCTCGAGTCCGCGGAGCAGGGGCGGTCGTGGTCGCGCTATTCCTTCGTGGGCGTCCGCAGCAGCGCGACGCTGACCGAGGTCGACGGTGAGGCCACCTGGACCGGGCGTCGTCCAGCTGGCGCTGCGTCCGGCGGCGATCCACTCGCCGTGCTGCGCGACACCGTCGCCCTGCTGCGCTCAACCCGTCGCCCGGACCTGCCTCCCCTCACCGGAGGTTTCGTCGGCTTCGTCGCCTACGACGCGGTGCGCCGGCTCGAACGGATCCCGGACCTCAGCCCGGACGACCTCGGCGTGCCCGAGATCGCGATGATGCTCGCCACCGACGTCGCGGTGCTCGACCACCTCGACGGCTCGGTCCTGCTGGTCGCCAACGTCATCGCCGACCCCGGTGTGACACCCGCCGCCGCGTACGCCGACGCCGACGCCCGGCTCGACGCGATGACCGTCGACCTGGCCCGGCCGGCGCCGGCCACCGCGGCCACCCTCGACCTCGACGCGGAACCGGTGATCGCGCTCCTCGCCCCCGAGTCATGGTCGTACCGGCAGGCAGTGGAGCGCGGCAAGGAGGAGATCCGCGCTGGCGAGGTGTTCCAGGTCGTCCTGTCGCAGCGCTTCGCGCAGACCGTCACGGCCAGCTCGCTCGACGTGTACCGCGTCCTTCGGACGACGAACCCCAGCCCGTACATGTACCTGCTGCGGTTCGACGGCTTCGACGTGGTCGGGTCCAGCCCTGAGCCGCTGGTCCGGGTGGAGGGCGGCCGCGCCCTCGTCCGGCCGATCGCTGGCAGCCGACCGCGCGGGCGCGACCTCGCCGAGGACGCCGCGCTCGCCGCCGAGCTGCTCGCGGACACCAAGGAGCGCGCCGAGCACCTCATGCTGGTCGACCTGGCCCGCAACGACCTCGGCCGGGTCTGCACCCCGGGGAGCGTCGAGGTCGCCGACTTCATGTCGGTCGAGCGGTTCAGCCACGTCATGCATCTCGTCTCGACCGTCGTCGGCGAGGTTCGGCCCGCCCTGGATGCGCTCGACGTGCTGACCGCGTGCTTCCCGGCGGGGACGCTGTCCGGCGCGCCCAAGCCACGCGCGATGGAGCTCATCGAGGAGCTCGAGCCGACCAGGCGAGGTCTGTACGGCGGGGCGATCGGGTACGTGGACTTCCACGGCGACCTCGACACCGCGATCGCGATCCGGACGGCACTCGTGCGCGAGGGGGTCGCCTACGTCCAGGCCGGAGCCGGCATCGTCGCGGACTCCGATCCCGCCGCCGAGGACGCCGAGTGCGCTGCGAAGGCGGCCGCCGTGCTCCAGGCCGTGGCCGCCGCCGCGACGCTGCAGACGGTGCCGGCGGCACCACCGGCCGAGCCACGGTCGCCGGACGCGAGGTGAGCGAGGCGGACGGAGCTGCGCCCCGTCCTGGTGCGCCCGGTCCTGGTGCGACCCGTCCTGACGCCCCCCGTCCTGGTGCTCTGCGTCGAGAGCTGGGAACGGCGCTGGGCATCTGCTTGATCGGGTCGGCGGCCGTCCTGCTCGCCGGGGGTGCGCCGTGGGCCAGGGTCAGGTTCTCGCTCGCAGACGGGATTCCGGTCGTCGCCGAGGACCTCACCGGCCGGACCGCAGCCCCGCTCGCGACGGCGCTCGGCCTCCTGGGGCTCGCGGGCGCGGTCGCCCTGCTCGCCACCAGAGGCTGGCCCCGTCGCGCGCTCGGCGGCCTGCTCTCGCTTGCTGGCGCGCTCGTGATCATCGACTCGATCCGATCGCTCGGCCGTCATCCCGCCCTGGCCGCCGAGGCGGCGCCGGCCGGGATGACGGCCAGCGCCGACCCGACCGTGTGGCCCTGGCTGGCGGTAGCCGGCGGGGCGGCAATCGCTGGGGCCGGCGTCCTGGCCGTTGTACGAGGCGGCCGTTGGAGCGCGATGTCCCAGCGGTACGAGGCGCCAAACTCGCGCCGAGACCCGACCGCGAGCAGCCCGACCGGCCCGACTGAGGACCCGGACGCGGCCTGGCGGGCCCTGGACCGAGGCGAGGACCCGACCGTCTCCGGCTGACCGGCCCCAGGCCGGGGTGGTCTGGGACCTCCCATCTGCCCGGGTTACCCTGGCCGTCATGACAGGGGGACCCTCGCTGGCAGTACGGCTCGGCCGCCCTCCACGGTCGCGCACTCTCGGCGCAGGTTCACCCGGACGGGCTCACGCATGAACGTCCTCGACGACATCCTCGCCGGCGTCCGGACCGACCTGGCCGAGCGCCAGCAGCGGCGGTCGATCGAGGACCTCAAGGAGCTCGCCGCCCACCGACCCTCCCCGCGCGAGGCCCTCGCGGTCCTTCGTTCGCCCGGCGTCCACGTGATCGCCGAGGTCAAGCGACGGAGCCCGTCCCGCGGCACGCTGGCCGAGATCCCCGACCCGGTCGCGCTCGCCCGCGCCTACCAGGCCGGCGGCGCCAGCGTGATCAGCGTCCTCACCGAGCAGCACTTCTTCGGCGGCTCGCTGGCGGACCTCGCCGCCGTGCGGGCTGCGGTCGAGGTCCCGTTGCTGCGCAAGGACTTCATCCTCACGTCGTACCAGCTCTGGGAGGCTCGGGTGTACGGCGCCGACCTCGTGCTGCTCCTCGCCGTCGCCCTGGAGCAGGACGCGCTCGTGTGCCTCGTCGAGCGCGCGCAGTCCCTCGGGCTCACCCCGCTGGTCGAGTGCCACACCGAGGACGAGGTCGATCGCGCGATCGTGGCCGGCGCCGAGGTGATCGGCGTGAACGCCCGGGACCTCGGGACGCTCGACGTCGACCGCGAGACGTTCGCCCGGCTCGCCCCCCGGATCCCCGACCACATCGTGAAGGTGGCCGAGTCCGGGGTGCGCGGACCGCGCGACGTGTTCGCCTACGCCCGCCAGGGAGCGGGCGCGGTCCTCGTCGGCGAGGCCCTGGTCACCGGCGACGACCCACGCGGAGCGGTCGCCGACCTGGTTGCTGCCGGGGCCCACCCCGCGGTGACCGGGCACCCCTCATGACGGGCCACGACTCGTGACCGGGGCGGTCACCGCAGCGGTTGACGGCATCGAGCCGGACCCGGCCGGACCCGACGCAGCTCTGCCGGACGACTTCGGGCACTTCGGCCGGTACGGCGGCCGGTTCGTGCCCGAGGCGCTCGTGCCGGCGCTCGACCAGCTCGCCGAGGTGTTCCAGACCGCGCGCCGCGACCCCGCGTTCCTGGCCGAGCTGGACCATCTCCGACGGACCTACGCCGGTCGCCCGACCGCGCTCACCGACGCCCGGCGCCTCACCGCCGAAACCGGCGGAGCCCGACTGCTGCTCAAGCGCGAGGACCTCAACCACACGGGATCCCACAAGATCAACAACGTGCTAGGCCAGGCCCTGCTCGCCGTCCGGATGGGCAAGCAACGCGTGATCGCCGAGACCGGCGCCGGTCAGCATGGGGTCGCGACCGCAACTGCCTGCGCGCTCATGGGTCTGGACTGCGTCGTGTACATGGGTGAGGAGGACACTCAGCGGCAGGCGCTCAACGTCGCCCGCATGGACCTCCTCGGTGCCGAGGTGATCCCCGTGCGGACCGGCAGCCGGACGCTCAAAGACGCGATCAACGAGGCGTTGCGCGACTGGGTGGCCAACGTCGATGACACCCACTACCTGCTCGGCACGGCCGCCGGTCCGCACCCGTTCCCGCTCATGGTCCGTGAGTTCCAGCGGATCGTCGGCGTGGAGGCCCGCCAGCAGGTGCTCGACCTCACCGGCCGCCTGCCGGACGCGGTGTGTGCCTGCGTCGGCGGTGGCTCGAATGCGATCGGGATCTTCCACCCGTTCGTGCCCGATGCCGGCGTGCGCCTCTACGGGTACGAGGCCGGCGGCGACGGGGTCAGCACGGGTCGGCACGCGTCGAGCATCTCCGGCGGTGCGCCCGGCGTGCTGCACGGAACGCGCTCCTACCTGCTCCAGGACGAGGACGGCCAGACCGTCGCCAGCCACTCGATCTCCGCGGGACTGGACTACCCGGGCGTCGGGCCGGAGCACGCGTACCTGCACGACACCGGCCGCGCCACGTACGAGCCGGTGACCGACGCCGAGGCGATGACCGCGTTCCGCGCACTCGCGCGGACCGAGGGGATCGTGCCGGCGATCGAGTCCGCGCACGCGATCGCCGGCGCGCAGCGCCTCGCCCGCGAGCTCGGCCCGGACGCCACGATCTTGATCAACCTGTCCGGTCGCGGGGACAAGGACGTCGCGACCGCGATCGCGTACTTCGACCTCGACACCGGTGCCTGACGTGGTACCCGCCGCCGGGAACGTGGCGCCCGCGTTCGAACGGGCTCGCTCGGAGGGCCGGAGCGCACTGGTCGGCTACCTCCCGGCCGGGTTCCCGACGGCCGACGGCGCGGTCGACGCGATCCACGCGATGATCGACGCCGGGGTGGACGTGGTCGAGGTCGGCCTGCCCTACAGCGACCCGGTCATGGACGGCCCCACCGTCCAGCGCGCCGCCGAGATCGCGCTCGACCGCGGCACCAAGACCCGGGACGTGCTGGCCACGGTCGCCGCGGTGGCAGGACGAAGCGTGCCGGTGCTCGTGATGACCTACTGGAACCCGGTGGAGCGCTACGGCGTCGAGCGGTTCGCCCGTGACCTCGCCGATGCCGGAGGGGCCGGGTTGATCACCCCGGACCTGCCGCCGGACGACGCGGGCGACTGGCTCGCGGCGAGTGACCAGCACGGGCTCGATCGGGTGTTCCTGGTGTCGCCGAGCTCGACCGACGCACGCATCGACATCGTTGCTGCCGCTTGCCGGGGGTTTCTCTACGCGACGGCGGTGATGGGGGTCACGGGTGCGCGCGGCGCACCAAGCGCGGCGGCACCGGTCCTGGTCCAGCGGGTCCGCGCCCGCACCGACCTGCCGGTCGCCGTAGGGCTCGGGGTCTCCGACGGCGCCCAGGCGGCGACGGTGGCCGGGTTCGCCGACGCGGTGATCGTCGGATCGGCGCTCGTCCGGCGGCTGCTGGACGCGGACACGGTCGCCTCCGGCGTCGCCGCCGTCGGTCGGCTCGCCGACGAGCTCGCCGCAGGCGTCCGGTCAGCTGGAGAGGGAAGTGCGGACCGGTCGGGAACTCCACCGGCACGGTCAGCGGTTGTGCAGGCGTGACCGGGGTCCACCAACGCTCGCCCGGCTGGGCGGAACCGCGCCCGGCCGCCGGCCGCACGTCCGCCGACCAGTCCCTGGGTCGGCCGTCGATCGTCCTGCCCACCCAGATCGTGCTCCCGATCCTGCTCCTCGGCCTCGCCGTCCTGGTCGGGTGCGTCGGGCCGAGCAGCACCGAGGACAACCCGGGCGGCGTCGTGATCAACGAGCAGCGCGCAGCCGGCGGGTTCCTGGGTGCGGAGGCCGACTTCGAGAAGCCGGCCGTGACGCTCACGGACACCGAGGGACAGCCGTTCGACCTCGCCACGGACACCACCGCAGCGGTGACGCTGGTCTTCTTCGGCTACACGAGCTGCCCGGTGGTCTGCAGCACCGTGCTGCGCGAGCTGGCCGCCGCCCTCAACAAGCTCGACCCGGCCACGCAGCAGCAGATCCAGGTCGTCTTCATCACCACCGATCCCGCGCGCGACACCCGCGCAGTGATCACCGCCTACCTCGACACGTTCAACTTCGCCTCGTACGTCGGGCTGACCGGGCCGATCTCGACGATCGAAAAGGCCGCCGGGCCGCTGCAGGTGGAGTTCTACGTCCAGGACGAGGACGGCGTGCCCGGCGGTCCGTACGAGGTCGCACA
>JACCYY010000051.1 GCA_013696235.1 Sporichthyaceae bacterium
CCCTGTCGCGGGACCAGATGCGCGACATCCGCGGACGCGACATCGCGATGGTGTTCCAGGACCCGATGACCTCGCTCAACCCGGTGGTCACGATCGGCAAGCAGGTGGCCGAGGTGCTGGAGCGGCATCGCGGGATGGCCCGGGAGCGGGCTCGGGTCGAGGCGGCCGGACTGCTCGAGCAGGTCGGGATCCCCGACCCGCAGCGGCGACTCACCGACTACCCGCACCAGCTCTCCGGTGGCATGCGGCAGCGCGCGTTGATCGCGATGGCACTGGCCTGCCGCCCACGTCTGCTGATCGCCGACGAGCCCACGACAGCGCTCGACGTCACGATCCAGGCGCAGATCCTCGAGCTGCTCAAGCAGCTCGTCGCCGAGGCCGGCACCGCGCTGATCATGATCACCCACGATCTGGGTGTGGTCGCGGGGCTGTGCGACCGGGTGCACGTCATGTACTCCGGCCGCATCGTCGAGGCGGCCGACCGGCACCCGCTGTTCGCCGCGCCGCGGCACCCCTACACCGGTGGACTTCTCGCGTCGATCCCGCGCCTGGACTCGGCCCGGGGGGCGCCGCTCACGCCGATCCCGGGCTCGCCGACCGACACGCTGCCCTGGGCTCGCGGCTGCGCGTTCGCCCCGCGCTGCCCGAACGCGCAGGACGACTGCATCCGGTCCGCCCCCGTGCTGGAACCGCTGCCGGAGCAGGGCGGTCGGGAGCTGCGTTGCTACCACCCGCTGCCGGCACCGGTCCCGGTCGAGGCGGCGACGCCGTGACCGAAGCACCGGCACAACCGCTGCTCGACGTACGTGGGATCGAGGTGTACTTCCCGATCCGGGCCGGCGTGCTGGTCGACCGGGTGGTCGGGCAGGTCAAGGCGGTCGACAGGGTCGACCTGGCGGTCATGCGAGGGACGACGTTCGGACTGGTCGGCGAGAGCGGCTGCGGCAAGAGTACGCTCGGTCGCGGCATCCTCCGGCTGGTCGACCCGACCGCGGGCAGCGTGTGGTTCGACGGCGTCGACGTGGCCACGCTTGCCGGCGAGGAGCTCCGCCACGCCCGGCGTCGCATGCAGATGATCTTTCAGGACCCGATGGCGAGCCTGAACCCGCGCCAGAACGTCGAGTCGATCCTCACCGAGCCGCTCGTCGCGCACGGCGCCGAGGGCGGTCGACGCGGGCACAGCGCGCGGGTCCGCGAGCTCCTCGGCGTCGTCGGGTTGCCGACGAACGCGGTCAGCCGCTACCCGCACGAGTTCTCCGGCGGGCAGCGCCAGCGCATCGGCATCGCCCGGGCAATCGTGCTCAACCCGGAGCTGATCATCGCCGACGAGCCGGTCTCGGCTCTCGACGTGTCCATCCAGGCGCAGGTGATCAACCTGCTCGAGGAGCTGCAGGACGCGCTGGGACTCACGTACGTCGTGATCGCGCACGACCTCGCGGTGGTCCGGCACATCAGCGACACGATCGGGGTGATGTACCTCGGCGGCATCGTGGAGCAGGCGCCGGCCGACGACCTCTACCGCGAGCCGCTGCACCCGTACACCAAGGCCCTCATGTCGGCGGTGCCGATCCCGGACCCGGTCGTCGAGGACACCCGCGAGCGGATCCTGATCCCCGGCGACCTGCCGTCGCCGGCCAACCCGCCGGCGGGCTGCCGGTTCCACACCCGGTGCCCGTTCCGGCAGGAGACCCGCTGCAACGACGAGCGTCCGCTGCTGCGGGTGATCCGCGGCGAGCACCAGGTGGCCTGCCACTGGGTCGAGGAGATCGAGGACGGGCGGATTACCCCGAACGCTTCGGTGCACGACCCGCGAGCCGCCGTGCTGGACGAACCAGCCGCGGTCTAGCCGGACCGTTCGACCTGCTCGACCTCGGCGGGTGTCTCGTCGACGGACCCGACCTCGACCGGGAGCGGCGGGGGTGTGCCGCCGAACGCGGGGCAGATCGCGTGGTGCGCGCACCAGTCGCAGAGCCGGCTCGGGCTCGGCCGCCAGTCCCGCTGCTCGTGCGCGCGCTCGATGGCGTGCCAGATCGCGACGACCTTGCGCTCGGTGGCTCGTAGGTCGGCCTCGTCCGGCTCGTACCGGAGCACCTCGCCGCTGCCGAGGTAGACCAGCTGCAGGAGCCGCGGCACCACGCCGCGAAGCTTCCAGAGCACCAGGGCGTAGAAGCGCATCTGGAACATCGCCTTGGCCTCGTAGCCGACGCCCGGCGCCCGGCCGGTCTTGTAGTCGACCACCCGCAGGTCCCCGCCCGGAGCGATGTCGAGCCGGTCGACGTAGCCACGCAGGCGCAGCCCGCCGTCGAGCTCGGTCTCGACGTAGAGCTCGCGCTCGGCCGGCTGCAGCCGGCTCGGGTCCTCGAGCAGGAAGTACCGGTCGAGCAGGTCTGCAGCGGCCGCGAACCACGCGTCCCGATCCTCGCCGGGTTCGCCGGCCAGCTCCGCGAGCTCCGGCTCGACCGCGACCAGACCGTCCCAGGTCTCAGGCAGCATCGCGGCCGCCCGATCCGGGGTGCGCTCGACCGCATCGAGGTCGAAGAGGTGCTCGAGGACCCCGTGCACGAGGGTTCCGCGCGCCGCGGCAGCGCTCGGCGGCTCCGGCAAGCGGTCGACGGTCCGGAACCTGAACAGCAGGGGGCAGGTCATGAAGTCAGCCGCCCGCGACGGTGACAGCCCGGAGAGCGGCCCGGCCCGGCGCCCGGGCACGCGGGGCAGTCCGAGCTCGGCCAGCGGGGGACCGGATGCCCCGGGCACCGCCTGAGGTGCCACCACGTCGACCATTCCCGCGAGGCTACGTCAGCCGTCCGACGTTCCCGGCGACGAACCGGCGCGGGCGCGGAGAGGACCGTACGATCGCGGGGTGAGCGAGTCAGACGATGCTGCCGGTCGAGGTCGGCGCCGCGCTGGCACCGGGGTCCGGGTCGGCGTCCTCTTCGGCATCCCGATCTACGCCACCCCCGCGTGGTTCGTCGTCGCGCTCGTCATCACCTGGCTGTTCCAGCCCCGCATCGAGACCGCCGTCGCCGGCGATCTCGGCGGCTGGAGCTATCTCATCGCGTTCCTCTACGCCGTGCTGCTCTACGCCTCGGTGATCGCGCACGAGCTGAGCCACTCGCTCGTGGCCAAGGGATTCGGCCTGCCGGTGCACCGGATCAGCCTGCACATCCTCGGTGGCGTGTCCGAGATCGGCGAGGAGCCGCCGACGCCACGTCGGGAGTTCGCGGTGTCTGCAGCCGGCCCCGCGCTGTCCCTCGTGGTCGGCGGCGGCGCGTACGCGCTGTCCCAGGCACTCGAGCCGAGCACCGTCGTCGGCGTGCTCGTGCAGGCGCTCGCGTACGCGAACCTCCTGGTCGGGGTGTTCAACCTGCTGCCCGGGCTGCCCCTCGACGGCGGCCGAGTCGTCCGCGCGGCGGTCTGGGCAGCCACCGGGAACCCGATCACCGCGACGCGGGTCGCGGCCCGCTCCGGGCAGGCGCTCGCGGTTCTCGTGATGCTGGCTGGCGCGCTCGTCGCGTTCGGTCCTGGCTCCTCGGTCGACGGCCTCCTCGTCCTGCTGTGGGCTGGCCTCCTGGCCGGTTTCATCTGGGTCGGCGCGAACCAGGCCCTCCTCACGGCGCGGTTGCGTGGGCGGCTCACCCAGATGTCGGTACGCGGGCTGAGCCGGCGGGCCATCCCGGTCGCCAGCGACCTCCCACTGTCCGAGGCGATCCGGCTGGCCCAGACCGCCGGCGCCGGTGCGCTCGTCGTGGTCGGCACCGACGGTATCCCGCACGCGCTCGTGAGCGAGGCGACGGTGACCGCGACCCCGGAGCACCGGCGTCCGTGGACGCTCGTCGGCGACGTCGCCCGGTCGCTGCACCCCGGCTTGCGGGTCGGCGCCGACTTCGACGGGGAGCGGATGGTCCGGGCCATGAATGCACACCCGGCCACCGAGTACCTCGTGGTCGAGGACTCCGGCGAGGTGTTCGGCGTGCTCGCGGCAAGTGACGTCGAGCGTGCCCTGGCGAGCGCCTGACCGACGTTCCTGCGAGAGCCCCTGCACGGCCCGACTCGGGCGCGGCGACGTTCGGTGAGCCGGTTCGTCGTGCGTGGTGGCATCGCAGGTGGTGGGTAGGGTCGGCGAGATGCCCAGGGGAGTGCTCGCGATCGGCGAGCGGGTCCAGCTCACCGACCCGAGAGGTCGCCACCACACGCTGACGCTCGAGGCGGGGCGGCTCTTCCACACCCACAAGGGCGCACTGGCCCACGACGACCTGATCGGCTCACCCGAGGGTGTGGTCGTGACCTCGACCGGAAAGGTCGACTACCTCGCGCTCCGGCCGCTGCTGCAGGACTTCGTGCTCTCCATGCCGCGCGGCGCGACCGTGGTCTATCCCAAGGACGCCGCGCAGATCGTGGGGCTCGCGGACATCTTCCCCGGTGCGCTCGTGGTCGAGGCCGGCGCCGGCTCCGCCGCGCTCACCTGCTCGCTGCTGCGGGCCGTCGGCGAGCGCGGACGGG
>JACCYY010000062.1 GCA_013696235.1 Sporichthyaceae bacterium
GGCGGTCGCCACCGAGGACCTCAGCGCGCTCATGCTCGTGCCGGGCATCGGCCGCAAGGGGGCGCAGCGGATCGCGCTCGATCTCAAGGACCGCCTCGGTGCGGTGCTCGGAACCGACTCCGCCCGCGCAGTCGCGTCCCGGCCGGCGGGCTGGCGCGAGCAGGTGCACGCCGCGCTGCTCGGGCTCGGCTACCCGCCGCGCGATGCGGACGACGCGCTGGCGCGGGTGGCCGACGACCCCGCGGCATCGCTCGAGACACCTGACGTCGCCGTCCTGCTCCGCGCGGCGCTCCGCGGGCTGGCTCGCTCGTGACGGCATCCGACGAGCGGTCCGGACAGGGCGAGGTCGACGCACCGTACGAGGACGTCCTGCTCGCGACCGCCACGCCGGATGACCGTGCGGTGGAGGCAGCGCTGCGGCCGCGGACGCTTGAGGAGTTCGTCGGCCAGGAGCGCGTGCGCGAGCAGCTCTCGCTCATCCTGGAGGCAGCCCGCGCACGCGGACGAGTCCCGGACCACGTCCTGCTCTCGGGTCCACCGGGACTGGGCAAGACCACGCTCGCGATGATCATCGCGACCGAGCTGGCGACGCCGATGCGGGTGACCAGCGGTCCGGCTATCCAGCACGCGGGCGACCTCGCGGCGCTCCTGTCCTCGCTCGCTGAGGGAGAGGTGCTCTTCCTCGACGAGATCCACCGCATGGCGCGGCCCGCGGAGGAGATGCTGTACATGGCGATGGAGGACTTCCGCGTCGACGTCATCGTCGGCAAGGGGGCCGGTGCGACCGCGATCCCGTTGCAGGTTCCGCCGTTCACGCTGGTCGGGGCAACAACCCGGGCGGGGCTCCTGCCGGGGCCGCTCCGGGACCGGTTCGGATTCACCGCGCACATGGAGTTCTACTCCGACACCGAGCTCGAGCAGGTGCTGCGCCGCTCGGCCGACCTGGTCGGGGTGCCGCTCACCACCGATGGCGGCGCCGAGATCGCGAGCCGCTCGCGCGGGACTCCTCGGATCGCGAACCGCTTGCTACGGCGGGTGCGTGACTACGCCCAGGTCCGAGGCGCCGGAACCGTGGACCGGGAGGCCGCGCGGGCGGCGCTCGAGCTCTACGACGTCGACGAGGCCGGCCTGGACCGGCTCGACCAGGCCGTGCTCGACGCGCTGTGCCGCCGCTTCGGCGGCGGCCCGGTGGGCCTCTCGACGCTCGCCGTCGCTGTCGGCGAGGAGCCTGAGACGGTCGAGGAGGTCGCCGAGCCGTTCCTGGTCCGCGGCGGGCTCATCGCGCGCACCCCTCGCGGTCGGGTGGCCACCGCGGCAGCCTGGCGGCACCTCGGCCTGACTCCGCCGGTCTCCGGCGGTCAGCCGGGACTGTTCCAGCCCTGACCGGCCGTCCCGGACCAGCGCGTCCCGGACTCGAGGACTCGGGCGACGCTGAGACCGGTCGGGCCGGGGCAGCCCGCGGAACGCCCGAGCGGTGGTCGCCGTTTCAGTGGTGGGACAACTACACTCCCGGAGTCCGCGCCGCTGTGGCGCGCGGCGACCGCCGACCCATGCCCCGTTGCCTCGTGCGGACGGGAACGCGCGCGGGTACGGCGACCACCAACCTCGACCGAAGGACGAAGAACAGCGTGGGCCAGTCAGCCAGCACACTGATCTTGCTCGCCATCCTGGCGCTGCCGATCATCTTGATCGTGTCCAAGCAGCGCGCCATGAAGCGGGAGATCGCGCAGGTGCAGTCCCAGCTCGCGCTGGGCGCCGAGGTGATGACCCACTCCGGGGTTTTCGGGACGATCCGCGCGCTTCGCGAGGAGCAGGTTGAGCTCGAGGTCGCACCGGGCGTCGTCATGAGATGGGCGCGAGCGGCGATCAACCGCGTCGTCAGCCGCGTGGACGAGGACGCCACCGAGGGCTCGCCCTCGACGGACACCGACCAGACCTAGGCGGTTCGGTGGCCGGGGCATCCGGCCCGGCGTTCGATCTCGCCCGATCCGGCCCGACCCAAGGAGAACCGATCCGTGGCTGCACCACCCCCCAGCGCCTCGCATCCCGGTCGTACCCTCACCATCTTCATGCTGGTGGTCGTCGCGCTCGGCGGGCTCATGTTCACCCTCGACAGCACACCCACCCCGAACCTCGGGCTCGACCTCGAGGGTGGGACGTCGATCACGCTGACCGCGACCCCGACCGACGGGGGCGAGGTCACGTCGGAGGCGTTGCAGACCGCGGTCGAGATCATCCGTTCCCGGGTCGACGGAGCCGGGGTGGCCGAGTCAGAGGTGACCACCCAGGGCTCCACCACGATCGTGGTCGCGGTCCCCGGTGTGAGCCCGGATGCGCTGGTCGAGCTGGTCGGCACGACCGCCGAGCTGCGCTTCCGCCAGGTGCTCGTTGCCGGGCCGG
>JACCYY010000340.1 GCA_013696235.1 Sporichthyaceae bacterium
TGGTCCGGTGTGGGGATGTTCGGGGCGCCGCCTGTTCGCGAGCAGCGGAGACACCCGTCGGCTCGAGCTGCTGAGCGCCATACCGACGCCCAGCGGCAGCGTGCTGCTCGCTTACCGCGTGCTCTGAGACGAGCTCAGCCAACGTCCACCTGACGTGCGCCACACGAGCGCGCCGCGGGTCAGCCCGACTTGGCGTACGTACTGTCGCTGCAGGGACACCGACGGCAGGGGACACCATGCGTGAGCAGCAAACAGTGCATGCGGCGGTACGCGTCGTCAGACCGCCGGACGGCGATCGGTCGAGCCTGAGCGGAGTCGAGGACCGGTTCATGATCGACGGCGACGACACGGAGTCTCGCTTCGCGCTCGTCGAGCACCGGTTCGGCCCAAGAGCGCTCGCCGCGCCGATGCACCGGCACAGTCGCGAGGACGAGTACACGTTCATCGTTGAGGGTCGAATGGGTGCTGTTCTCGGTGACACCGAGGTGTTCGGCGAGAAGGGCGACCTGGTCTTCAAGCCTCGCAACCAGTGGCACACGTTCTGGAACGCCGGCGAGGACCCGCTCGTCGTGCTCGAGATGATCTCCCCTGCTGGCCTCGAGCGGCTCTTCCGGTCGTTCGGTGAGCTGGACGGCGAACCCGACCCGCAGAAGATGGCCGAGATGGCAGCGCAGTACGGGTGCGAGCTCGACTTCGGGGCCACGTTCCCAGTCGTCGAGCGGCACGGGCTGGAGTTCTAGCCGAGCGGCAACCGCGCTCGAACTGACCAGCCGTTCGAAGCCGGCCCGGCGGTGCAGGTGCCGCCGAGCTCGGCGGCTCGCTCGGCCATCGTGGACAGGCCGAACCCTGACTCGTACGCGCCGGTTGGCTGGCCGTCGTCGACGACTTCCACCAGCAGATCCGCGCCCCGCTCGAGTCGCACGACGGCGGAGGTCGCAGTGGAATGCCTGGCGACGTTCGTCAGCGCTTCGGTCGCGATCCGGTACGCAGCGACCTCGACCGCCGCGGGCAGCGCCGACAGGCCGTCGGGACCTTGCACCGTGACGCGCAGGGGTCGGCCGTCGGGGCGTTGCGCGAAGCGGGTCGCCTGGTTTCGCAGGGCACTCACGAGGCCGAGCTCGTCGAGCGCCGGCGGGCGCAGGCCCTCGACGAGCCGACGGATGTCATCGATCGCACCGGCTATCTCGTCCCGAAGATCGTCAGCGCGGGCCGCAGCGCGGGCGGGTTCGGCGGCGACATCGTTCCGTACGGCGTCGGCCAGGTAGGCCGCGCCGGTGAGTCGGGACCCCAGGCCGTCGTGGAGATCGCGCCGCAGCCGCCTCCGCTCCTCCTCCCGAGCGGCCACGACCCGGCCGCGGGCCTGCGCCAGCTGGGTGGCGAGCGCGGTCGCCCGCAGCGCCACGGCCAGCGGTACGCCGACGAGCTCGAGCGTGCGTAAGTCGGCAGCCGACAGCCGTTGCTGCCCGGTCCGGACGCTCACCACGAGCTCACCGATCGTGTCGCCGCCGAACCGCAGCGGGACGACGTGCGTACGGGTCGACTGCTCGCCACTGGTGGCAGCCACGACGCCCTGGGACTGCACGCGGACGCCCGGTAGCCGCAGCGTCTCCCGCAGCGCGTCGAGCACGGCCTCAAGATCACCGGTGCCCTCCGCGAGGCGGTCGCCGACCCGGCTCATCGCCCGGGCCGGGTCGCGGCGGTCGCCGTAGAAGAGCCGATCGCCGAGCGCCTGGACACGTACGCGCAGCGGGTTGAAGGCGAGCGCGATCGCGAGCGCGGCGATACCGGAGATCCCCAGCTCGCCGGCGCGTTCCCGGACCAGTTCGTTCAGCAGGCTGACGACTCCGGCGTACGCGGCGAGGACGACGACGGTCAACGCCAGATAGGCGACCGTCCGGGACACGACCAGCCGAATGTCGAGCAGCTGGTGGCGCAAGATCGCGATCAGCACGGCGACCGGAATCAGCTGGAACGTCAGGAGCAGCAGGATCGGCCCGTCGTCGGTCACCCAACGCTGAGCGTTGAGTGCGAATGCGGCGATCACGCCGAGCAACAGCCAGAGGAGCTGGCGTCGCTGCGTCTCGTGCGCGCGCCGATATCGATCAACCAGCGCGAGCGCGACTGTGAAGGTGATCATCGCGTTGATGATCGTCACGACGCTCCACAGCGGTTCCGGAATCGTGAGCGGAGCGAGGTAGCTGACTCCGGCGCCGGGCAGGATCTCCTCGGTCCCGGTGCCCTGCTGCAGGACGAACACGATGCCGCTGGCGGCGACCACCCAGGTCCATAGACCCCAGCGGCGACTCAGCGGCCGACCGGTCGGGAAGAGCAGGAGGGCGACCGGGAAGGCCAGCCCGACGCCGAACGGCCACGCGACGGAGAACACGGTGGTCATCAGCCGCAGCACGCCGACCGGCCAGCCGGCGTCGAGCCCGAGCGGGATCCACGCAGCGACCGCCGCCGTCGTCAGGTGGGCGAGCGCACCGGCCAGGAAGAGCCAGCCGATCGGGTTGCGCGGGCGGCGCAGCGCGAGCAGGAAACCGCAACCGCCGAAGCCGACCCCGAACGCGACGTTGGTGAGCGTGTACGAGTCGATCACCTCGGACGCGCTGAGGTCGCCCATCCAGGCTCCGACGACGACAGCGGTGATCTCGATCAGTCCGACTGCGGCGAGCAGGACCAGGGCGACGCGCGAAAGGTTGGGCGGCCGGGCTTGATCGTCTGGCGCACCTGTCGGTGTGCCGTCCGGAGTCGTACCCACCCTGTCCGGGCTGGCCTGGCTCCGGGGACGGACGCGCGTGGTCACCGGTCGGTCCGATCCTGGCCGAGCCCCGCCTCGCGGGCCAGCGCGATCGCCTCGGTCCGGCCGGCCACCTGCAGTTTGGCAAAGATGCTCGAGATGTGGTTGCCGAGCGTCTTCGGTGCGATGCCGAAGCGGCTGGTGATGGTCGCGTTCGGCAGCCCAGCCGCGATCAGGTCGAGCACCTCACGTTCGCGTGGCGTCAGCACGGGGAACATCGCCGCGGTGACGGGGGGAGCCGCGAAATAGGTCAGGACCCGGGCCGCAACACCAGGGCCGAAGATCGCTTCGCCGGCGGCCACGGACCGGATGGCCCGGGCGATCTCGTCCTGCCGGGCACCTTTGAGCAGGTAGCCGCGGGCGCCGGCCCGCATCGCGGCGAAGACGGTGTCGTCGTCGTCGAACATCGTCAGCACGAGTACGGCGACGGACGGCGCGACCCGAACCACCTCACGGGTCGCCGCGATGCCGTCGAGGTCGGCCATCCGCACGTCCATGACGATCACGTCCGGCCGGCTCACGACCGCCTCGCGGATCGCTTCCCGTCCGGACGTCGCCTCACCGACCAAGATCATGTCGGGGAGCGAGGCGAGCAGCGCACGCAGGCCGTCACGGACGACTGGGTGATCGTCGGCCAGCACCACGCGCACCGGGTTCGGCGCCGCCGGATCGGCGCCGCTCTGGTCGTCCATGCCGCTCATGATGCATGGCGACGACCCCCAGGCACGTGGGATCGCACCCCTACGTCGGGCGGGCAGCTTCCCGCTTCGAGGACCGATCCACCCGATGCCAGTGGGGTCGCGGCGCCGCGATGCTGCTGAGACGTCGCCGGCTCACCGCTGGCACCAGGACTCCTTGGAGGTTCCCATGTCATCCACCACCACCCGGGCCGGCTTGATCATCGCCGGGTTGCTCGGGGTGGCCGACCTGGCCATGCTCGGCAGCATCGGCGCCGACGGCGGCCCACCGGTCGTCGTGATCGCGCTGAGCGCGGTGCTCGGAGTGATCACGCTGGGCGCGGTTGCGCCGGTCTGGCGGGGGAGCCGGCCGGCCGCGATCGCGATCATCGCCACCCGCTCGTTGTCGGCGCTCACTGCAGTGCCCGCGTTCTTCGTCGAGGAGGCGAGCAGCGGCTTCGTCGCCCTCGCCGCGGTCCTGGTCGTGCTGACGATCGCCGCCATCGCGCTGCTCGTACCAGCAATCCGTGCCACCGCCCCAGTGGCTGCGTGAGGGGGCTTCGATGACCACGACAGTCGCGACTGCGCCGCCTACGACCGCTCGCAGCTCCACTGACCTGCGCCGGTCCCACCGCTGGTTCGTCGCCTTGCTCATGCCGATCGGCCCGGCCGCCGTCGCTGTGCTCAGGTTCGTCCTGCCGTCCAGCACCACCGACGACTCGTCCGGCCTCGTCACGGAGATCGCCGCGAACCTCGGCGCCCAGTCGCTGGTGCTCTCGCTCGCCCTCGTCGCCCTGTTCACGCTGGTGCCGGGTGCGTTCGGCGTGCTGCGCTTGGTCGGCCGTCGC
>JACCYY010000348.1 GCA_013696235.1 Sporichthyaceae bacterium
GCCTGGAGCCCTGAACCGCTCGGGTAAGGTACCCGGCGGTGGCGTGTCCGAGCGGCCGAAGGAGCACGCCTCGAAAGCGTGTGAGGGTGCAAGCTCTCCGTGGGTTCAAATCCCACCGCCACCGCCAATCCGGTGCCCGAGGGGACTGCACCCCCCGCCGAAGAGCGGCCGGCGCTTCCCCTTGGCGCCGACCGCCTTGCTTCGTCGATACCCCGAAATCGTGCGATGTTCCGTACGGACGCAACGCGCGGAATGCCGCCACCAGCGCATCCGCAGATCCCGTGCAGGTTCTGCCCGCACCGCCCAATCCGGCGGCCCGACCGCGACGAATCCGATCCAGCGCCCCGCCGTCGGCGTACGGGGGAAGCCGACGGCGGGGTGCGACACAACGCAGCCACGGCCGTGCGGTCAGCACTCGGTCGGCTCCGGCCCTCGCCGCCACGGCACTGCGCTGTCTGCAGCGGTCATCCGCGGGACCGGCCGGAGCCGAGAGCGCCCGTAGGATCAGCGCACCGCGCCCTCGATGGCGACGTGGTCGACCAGGAGGCGTGGAGAACCCCCAGTGAGCATCGACGAGCTGAACATCGCTCTGCTCGTCGGCGCCGGGGTCCTGATCGTCGCCGTCCTCGCCGTACGGCTGTCGTCCCGGGCCGGGCTCCCGAGCCTGCTGCTCTACCTCGGGATCGGGGCCGCGCTGAGCGGATCCGGTCTCATCAATTTCAACGACCTCGAGATCGCGCAGTCGGTCGGCATCGCAGCGCTCGTGATCATCCTGGCCGAGGGCGGGATCACCACCCGGTGGGAGACCATCCGTCCGCGGCTGCCGATCGCGCTGTCGCTCGCGACCGTCGGTGTCGGAGTCAGCGTGACGGTCGTGGCGCTGGTGGCGCACTACGTCCTGGACTTCCAGTGGCAGCTCGCCGTCTTGTGCGGGGCGATCCTGTCGTCCACCGACTCCGCCGCGATCTTCTCGACATTGCGCCGGGTCCCGCTGAAACCCAGACTCTCCGGAACGCTGGAGGCCGAGTCCGGCATCAACGACGCGCCGGTGATCATCCTCGTGCTGCTGGTCAGCGAGCCAGGTGCGGACACCTCGTTCGTCTCCGGGTTCGGCCTGCTGCTCTTCGAGCTCGTCGTTGGCGCAGCAGTCGGCGGGGTCGTGGGTTGGGCGGGGGCAGCCGTGCTTCGCCGGTCGGCCCTCCCGGCGTCGGGGCTGTACCCGATCGCGGTCACGACCTGCACCGTGCTGGCGTACGCGGCGGCCGCCTCCGCGCATGCCAGCGGCTTCCTCGCGGTCTACCTCGCAGCGCTGGTGCTGGGCAACAGCGCGCTCCCGCACCGGGCGGTGACCCGGGGCTTCGTCGAGGCGCTCGCCTGGGTGGCCCAGATCGGGCTGTTCGTCGTGCTGGGCCTGCTGGTCGTGCCGATCCAGCGCGTCGCCGAGATTCTCCTGCCGGCGCTGGTGGTCGGCCTCGCGCTCACGTTCGTCGCGCGGCCACTCGCGGTCATGCTCGCGACGACACCGTTGCGGGTGCCCTGGCGCGAGCAGGCGTTCCTCTCGTGGGCGGGCCTCCGCGGCGCCGTCCCGATCGTCATCGCGATCTTTCCGACGGTCGCCGACGTCGAGGGCAGCCGCCGGCTCCTCGACGTCGTGTTCGTGCTCGTCGTCGTGTTCACGGTGGTCCAGTCACCGACACTGCCGTGGGTCGCCCGTCGACTCGGCGTGTCCGAGACCACCGAGACGCGCGACCTGGCGGTCGAGGTGGCCCCGCTGGACCGGGTGGGTGCCGAGCTGCTGCAGCTTCGCGTCCCGGTCGCGTCCCGACTGCACGGGGTGGAGGTGGCCGAGCTGCGGCTACCGCGCGGAGCGCTGGTGGCTCTGGTCGTCCGGGACGACGAGTCGATCGTGCCGTCCCCCACCATGGCGCTGCGGGTCGGCGACGAGGTCCTCGTGGTCGTCCCGAGACGCAGTCGCGGGGAGGTCGAGCGGCGGCTGGCCGCGGTCAGCGAGCACGGGCGCCTGGCCGGGTGGCTCGGGCGCCGTACGCCGGGTCGGGACCCGGTCAGCAACGCGGCGTGGCGATCGGTACCGGGGTTACGAGGGCGGGGTCGCCGAGCGCGGTGAACGCCTCGCCCAGCACGAGGTCGACCGTCGCGTTCGCCCGGCCGTCGGGGACGATGACGGCCCCCGGGATGTGCTGCGCCAGAAGCCGCACCTCCGGCTGGTCCGAGGTCGCCGACCGGATCTGGGCGACCTCGACGATCACCGCCTCGAGCGGGTCGTTCTGGACCGACAGCACCTCGAACCCCCGGTTGCGGAGCTCGGCTGCGGTGTTGTTGGCCAGGCCCCGCCGCAACGTCGCGTTGTAGACGTTCACCGCGACGCTGGCC
>JACCYY010000371.1 GCA_013696235.1 Sporichthyaceae bacterium
TGGCGCGACCGGCTGGCACGACTGACCGGCTGGTAACCTGGCCCGTCCTCGGGCCCCCGTAGCTCAGGGGATAGAGCATCGGCCTCCGGAGCCGTGTGCGTAGGTTCGAATCCTACCGGGGGCACCGGCGCGGCCGCCGGCAGCGCATCTGGAAGCCGGACTCACGTCAACGGCTCGCCAGCGCCAGCACGAAAGCCGTGCAGGCGGCGAGCGAGGAAGCCGCCCGGACGTGGTTCCACGCAGTCCAACGCGTGAGGTAGCGAGCCCACAGTCCGGCGCTCTCTTGGCTCGACGCGTCGACAGCGGCCAATGCGTTGTTCATCGGGACGTTGACGGTGGCGGTGACGAGAACGGCGCCGACCAGGTACATCGCGCTCCCGACGATTGCGGCGAGCGATCCGTCATCGCCCCAGCTCGTGATCGCGACGACCGCCGTCCCAAGCGCCAGCAGCGCGGTCCCGAGGAACGCGCCGAGAAAGAGCGGGTTGATCACCGCGACGTTGATCGACTGCATGGCCGCGATCCCTCGCGCCGCGGGGAGCCGCCCGAGCGCCGGCATGATCCCGGTCGAGAATGCGTAGAACACACCGGCCATCACCCCGCTCCCGAGTGCGGCCGCAAGCACCAGCGCGAAGATCGGTCCGTCAGTCATCTCGCCTCCTGCCGCGACTCAACGGGGGTGCGCGAGGGCGTCGACCAGCGCCTCGAACGCCCTGGGCAGGCGCTGGGCGGCGGGCACGATGGCGCGGCCGAGGTGCAGCGGGCCGCGGGCGAGGATGAGCGCCTCGGTGATCATCCGGTACGAGCGGGTGGCCCGACGCCAGTCCCGCTCGTACGCGTCAGGTCGGTCCGCGACCACGCAACGGACGAGCGCCTTCGCCTCGGCCAGGGCGAGCGCGATCCCCTCCCCGGTGATCGCGTCGACGTAGCCGGCGGCGTCACCGACGAGCAGCACACGACCGGCCACCCGCGCGCTCGCCCGCTGCCGAAGCGGTCCCGCGCCGCGTACGGCGGTCTCCGGCGCCGAGCCGCCGAGCCGCTCGATCAGCACAGGAAAGGCAGCGAGCTGGTCCTGGTACGTGCGTCGCTCGGACGACAGCACGGCGACACCGACGAGGTCGGGACCGACCGGCGTCACGTACGCCTCGCCATGCGAGGACCAGTGCACCTCGACCTCGTCGGACCAGGGCGCGGCGCCGTAGTGCACACGCAGGCCGTAGCGCGCCCGCCGTCGGCTCGGCCGCCCCAGGCCGAGCTGACGCCGGATCGGCGAGTGCAGACCGTCGGCGGCGGCGAGGTAGCGCGCGGTGACGCCGGCCGCCGTGACGGAGCGGTCGGTTTGGGTGATCGTGCCGATCGTCCGGTCGACCATCTCGACACCGGCCGCCGAGAGACGCGCGTGCAGCGCGGCAGACAGGCAGGTGCGCCGCACGCCGAGGCCGGTCCCGGACCGGAACGCGGCGACCGCCTCGTGACGCCCGTCGACGTAGCGGATCCCGGTGAACGGTCGGCCCTCCAGATCGACGCCGAGCGCACGGAGCGCTGCCACGGCCGCCGGCATCAGCCCCTCGCCACACGCCTTGTCCACCGGAGCCCGGCGTGGTTCGAGCACCTCCACCTCCAGGCCTGCGGCTGCGGCGTGCAGAGCGGTGGCGATCCCGGCCGGGCCGCCACCGACGACGAGCAGGTCGATCATCGGAGGTCGGCAAGCGCAGCGTTCTCGACCCGCAGCCGTACGGCGAGCAGCGCCGCGTTCACCACCGTGAACACCACGGCAGTGATCCATGCGGAGTGGACGAGCGGCAGTGCTAGCCCTTCGAGGACGACCGCGACGTAGTTCGGGTGCCGGAGCACCCGGTACGGGCCGTCGACGACCCGAGCCAGCCCCGGCACGATGATCACCCGCGTGTTCCACTGCCGGCCGAGCGTCGCGATGCACCACCACCGCAGTGCCTGCGCACCGAGCACGAGAGCCAGCATCGGCCAGCCCAGAGCCGGCCGGAACGTCCGGTCGGCGAGCACGACCTCGGCGACGCACCCGACCAGGAGCCCCGTGTGCAGGACCACCATGAACGGGTAGTGGCGCTGACCCCGCTCATACCCGCCGTCGGCAAAGCTCCGGGCGGCATTGCGCTTCGTGACGACGAGCTCGGCCACCCGTTCCAGCCCGATCAGGGCGACCAGCGCCACGTACCAGCCCGTGATCAGCTCGACCCTCCCGCCATCATGATCACCAGCGGAGGAGGACGAGCTCGGCGCAGAAGCCGGGGCCCATCGCGAGCAACACCGCCGGCGCCCCATCGGGACCGGGGCGCTTCGTGATCGTGTCCTTGAGAACGTGGAGCACCGACGCCGACGAGAGGTTGCCGACCTCGGCGAGGCTGCGCCAGGTCAGCTCCAGCGCGTCGTCTTGCAGGCCCAGCGCGTCCTGCACCGCGACCAGCACCTTCGGTCCGCCTGGGTGGCAGACCCAGGAGTCGACGTCGCCGAGACCAAGGTCGTACGACCCGAGGAATGCGGCGACATCGGTGCCCAGATGATCACGGACGAGCGTCGGCACCCCGGCGTCGAGCACGATCCGGAAACCGGTAGCACCGACGTCCCAGCCCATCGCTCGCTCCGTGCCGGGATAGAGCCGGCTGCGGCTCGCCTGCACCGACGGCCCGGCGACGCCCAGGTGGGCTGCCCGGTCGGCGCCGACCGCGACCACGGCTGCGGCACCGTCGCCGAACAGGGCAGAGGCGATCAGGTTCGGCGTCGACCGGTCGTCCCGCTGGACCGTGAGCGAGCAGAGCTCGACCGCGAGCAGCACAGCCACCTGGTCGGGGTAGGCACGCAGGTAGTCGTGCATGCGGGCGATCCCCGCGGCGCCGGCCACGCAGCCGAGCCCGACCAGCGGCACCCGCTTCACGTCCGTACGCATCCCGAGCGCGAGCGCCACCCGTGCGTCGACGGACGGCACGGCCAGACCGGTGACAGTCGTCGAGATGATCAGGTCGACGTCGGTGGCGTGCAGCCCGGCCGCCTCCAGCGCCTCGCCGACCGCCCGGGTCCCGAGGTCGACGGCCCCGGCGATGAACGCGTCGTTCGCCGCGCCGAAGTCGGCCAGCTCGGCGTACCGCTCGAGTGGCAGCACGAGGCTGCGGTGCTCGACCGAGGCGCTGCGGTGCAGGCGGTCGAGCAGGCGACGGTCC
>JACCYY010000374.1 GCA_013696235.1 Sporichthyaceae bacterium
TCGCGCGTGCTGTCGCTCACCTTCTGGATGCCGCTCACCTTGCGGACGTACTGCCGCGCGGCTGCTTCGATCTCCTCGGACGTCGCGGATGGTTCGAGCCCGCGCAGCTCGGTGATGTTCCGGCACATGCAGCCGACGATACCCGGCGCCGACGGCGAGCTCTGGTCACCTTCTCCGGCCCCGGTCGACTTCGACAGCCCCGGCGGTGAACCCCATCTCCCGGCGCTTCAGGGGACCCTCTCCTCCGGCGCGGTCGGCATGGACAGCTGGAGGAATATCTGTCGACGTCGCTCCCGATGCTGCCGTTCCGGGTGCGTTGCCGGTCCGTCGAGGGATTCGGCGAGTTCTCGGGCGGCCTCCGCGTACCGGCCCTCGCGGGCGAGCAGCTCGGCACGAATTGCGTGCCAGCGGGGGCTCGGCGGCAGGTCGGCGAGCATGGCGAGCCCCGTCGCGGCGTCGGCCGCTTCAGCTGCGGCCACGACTCGACCCAGGCCGGCGGCGTGGCTGGGAGCGACCGACACGAGCAGATCGTAGAGCCGCAGGATCTCGGTCCAGTCGGTGTCGTCATAGCTGGCAGCACGCGCATGCTCCGCCGCGATGGCGGCTTGGAGCTGGTACGCGTCCGCCTGCCCGCACGACCGGCGCAGCGATGCGTTCAGGAGCGCGATGCCGCGAGCGATGGCTGCGGCGTCCCACCGACCACGATCCTGGTGGTCGAGGGTCACGACGTCACCACGTTCGTCGAGCCGTGCGGGCCGGCGGGCCTCGGTGAGGAGCAGCAGCGCCAGGACGGAGGCGGGCATCGGCTGATCCGGGAGGAGATCGTGCAGGAGCTCGGCCAGCCGGAGCGCCTCGGCGCAGGCGTCCACGTCGAAGGCTGCCCGGCCGTCGACGGGAGCATGGCCGGCCGTGTACAGACTGTGGATCACCCCGCACACCGTCGGCAGCCGGTCGGCCAGCTCGTCCTCGGCCGGCACCCGGTAGGGGATGTGGGCCGCAGCGATCTTCTGTCGAGCCCGGGTCAGGCGCTTCGTCGTGGCGGCCTCGGTGGTGAGGAGCACGCCGGCGATCTGCGCCGGCGAGAGACCGCACAGTGTTCGCAGGGCCAGGGCAACCCGGGTCGGCGGTGAGAGCGTGGGATGGCAGCAGGTGAAGATCAGTCGGAGCAGGTCGTCGTGCACGACGTCGTCCGGCGGAAGGTCGGACCGAGCGAGCTCGATCATGCGGAGTCCGTCCCGCTCCTTCCCCGGGCGGGCCCGCTCCCGACGGAGGATGTCGATCGCCTTCCTTCGCGCGGTCACGGTGAGCCACGCCCGCGGCTGCGGTGGCACCCCGGTGACCGGCCATGCGCTGAGCGCCGCCAGGGTTGCCTCCTGTACCGCATCCTCGGCCATCTGGACGTCGCCGACGGTCCTGATCAAGGTCGCGAGGATGCGAGCCCCCTCGACCCGGACCGTCTCGGCCGCCGCGTCGTGCCCCCTGCCGTGCTCAGCGACCACGACTGCTCATCTCGATGCGATGACCGGGCGCACCTCGACGGCGCCGTCCCAGGCAGCGGGAAGCTTGGCCGAGATCGCCACTGCTTCCTCCAGGTCTGCAGCCTCGAGCAGGTAGTACCCGGTCAACGCCTCTTTGGTCTCGGCGTAGGGCCCGTCGGTCGTCACCACGTCTCCGCCACGGGCACCTTCCACGCGGACGACCGTTGCCGTGCTGGTCGGGTGCAGGACGGCACTCGCCCGGATGCTCCCGGCGTTGTCGACGGCGAACTGGCGGTACTCGGCGAGCTCGCTCGCCTGCTCCGGCGCCCACCAGTTCACATCCGCGGTGTAGGTCAGTGCGAGGTACTGCGGCATCGGAACGCTCCTTCATCGTCTGGACCCACCTTGGTCCCTCAAGGATGGGACGAACGGGCGGCCGCGGAAAGGACATCACGAGTCGCCAGCTCGGACCTCAGCGGAAGTCACGGGACTTCTTCGCGATGCCCATCGGGAGCAGCTCGACCTTCTCGGCCAGGACGTTCACCACACCCTCGACCCGCTCGAGCCGACCACGGATGATCAACGCCGCCGCCGACCGCGCGACCCGGCGATAGCGCGCCCACAGGCCCCGCGAGCAGATCACGTTGACCATCCCGGTCTCGTCCTCGAGGTTGAGGAAGGTCGTCCCGCCGGCCG
>JACCYY010000003.1 GCA_013696235.1 Sporichthyaceae bacterium
GCCGGAGCGGGTGCCGGGGCTGGCGGTCGAGTCGGCGGTGGTGGTGCGGTGGCGGCAACCGGCGTTCCGGCGACGCCGCCGTCGGCCAGGCGGAGGAACACCGGGTTCTCGCTCGCCACCATGCCGAGGTCGCGGGCCAGCGCAGCGAGCACGCCGGGGTTCTCCTGCCCGGCGACCTCCTGGTCGAGGCTCTGGCGCCGCTGCTCGAGGGCATGTGCCTGGGCGGTGAGCGTGTAGAGATCGAACGAGCCGTGCTGCAGGGTGGTGTTGAGCACCAGCTGACCCACCAGCCCGAGCGCGAGGAGAGCGACCACGACCGCCGCGAACGGTGCCTGCTTCGGGCGCTTCGGCCCAGCTGGCGACCGACCGGCGGAAACGCGTCCGGCGCTCACGCTGCGGCCCGGATCCGGACGGCTGCCCGCAGCCGCGCCGACGCGGCCCGTGAGTTGCGCTCGACCTCAGCCGCCGACGGACGCTCGGCACCGCGGGTCAAGAGGCGCAGCTGGGGCTCTTGGCCGGGTGGGACGAACGGCAGGTCGTCGGGCGCTGTCGTCGACGCGCCGGCGGCGAGCGCTCGCTTGACGAGCCGGTCCTCGAGCGAGTGGTACGCGAGCACCACGATGCGGCCGCCGACGGCGAGCGCAGCGATCGCGGCCGGCAGGACCCGGGCGAGCGCGTCGAGCTCGCCGTTGACCTCGATGCGCAGCGCCTGGAACGTGCGTTTCGCCGGATGCCCGCCAGGGCCGTACCTCGTTGCCGCGGGCACGGCGGCGAGCACGAGCCGGGCGAGCTGGTTCGTGGTCTCGATCGGCGCGGCGACCCGCTCACGCACGACCCGCTCGGCGATCCGGCGCGCGAACCGTTCCTCGCCGTAGGTGGCGATCACACGGGCCAGGCGGTCGGCCGGATAGCTGTTCACCACGTCGGCGGCGGTGCGGCCGCCGGACTGGTCCATCCGCATGTCCAGCGGCGCGTCCCGGCTGTAGCTGAACCCCCGGCCGACCTCGTCGAGCTGCAGGGACGACACGCCCAGGTCGAAGAGCACCCCGTCGACCCGCTCGAGCCCGAGCCGATCGAGCACGCCCGGCAGATCGTCGTACCCGGCGTGCACCAGGGTGGTGCGGGTCTCGTACGGCGCGAGCCGCCCGGCACTGGCAGCGATCGCATCGGCGTCGCGGTCGATCCCGACCAGGTGCGTCCGGTCGAACGCGGACAGGATCGCGACGGCGTGACCGCCGAGACCCAGCGTCGCATCCACGACGACGCTGGCCGGACCGTCTGGGGCCCGCGCGTCGAGGACTGGTGCGAGCAGCGCCAGCACCCGGTCGAGCAGCACGGGGACGTGCCGTTCGTCCGGGCCCGGCGATGCGGGGTCGAGGGTCTCGGGCACGATCAGCCGAGCACGTTGGCGAGCCCGAACAGCACCATCGCGACCACGAGCGCGGCACCGAGGGAGCCGACGAGCAGCCGCCACGAGTCGTCCATCTCTTCCCGGAGCGCCATCGCCGGTGAGATCACCGGCCGCCGGGCGAGCGGAGGGATCGAGGCGACCGTCACCGCCGTGGTGATCTGTTCCCGTGCATGTTTGCGCTGACGACGACCCATCTCGACGAAGTCCCCTCGCTCGACCCGTGACCTAGCTGACCTCTCGTGACCCGTGCTGCGGTACTGCGGTGCTGCCGTCGCCGTGCCGTCATCCGGTCAGGTCCTCACCCGCTTCGGTCCGCCTCTGGCACCGGGGAAGTGGTGTCAGGAGCGGCGGCGGGTGAAGGCCTGGCCGTACGCGGTGTCACGGCTGCTGGACGGGGAGCGCGGTCACCTCCTCGGACAAGGAGGCGAAGCTGGGTTCCTGGTCCTCGAGGTACGTGCGCCACGCCGTGGCGTCCCAGACCTCCACCCGGTCACCAGCGCCGATCACCGCGAGGTCGCGGTCCAGGCGGGCATAGCTCCGCAGGTTCGGCGGGATGGTGACCCGACCCTGCTTGTCCGGCAGGTCGTCGTGGGCACCGGCGAGCCACACCCGCTGGTAGTCCCGCAGGTCCTTGCGGGTGACCGAGCCGGCCTGCCGGAGTCCTGCGACGAGCGCAGCGAACTGCTGCCGCGGCCACACGTTGAGGCAGTGCTCCTGGCCGGGGGCGATCACCAGACCACCGGCGAGCTCCTCGCGGTACTTCGCCGGGAGCGTCATCCGACCCTTCTCGTCCAGCTTGGGCTCGTGGGTGCCGAGGAACATCGCCCCACTCCTCCCCCGCTGCAGGTCCAGTCTGCTCCACCGCGCGCCACTGTACTCCACTTCACTCCACCGTCAACCACCATGATCCAGCCGCCGGTCGGTGTCGGCGCGCATCGGAAACTGGCTGCTCGAGCGACGGCGCCACGCGGGGACGCGCGCGGTGACCCAATCGTTAGAGAATGACGGCCCAGCCGTTTCGCCCGGGCTGTCAGACTCGCCAAGACGATCACGTACCGGACGAACGCAGGACTGCATGCGCCGGTGAGGACGAGAAACCCGACCCAGGAGAGCTGGCACGTGACCACTTCCCCGTCCGGCGCCGCATCTGCGCCCGGCCATGGCCGCGAGGCCCGCGACCAGACCGGCGATGACGGCCAGCCGTCATCGCTGGCAGAGCTGACCAGCGGAGCGAACCGCATCAGCACCGCGATCGAGACGGTCATCGAGGGCAAGAGCGACGTCATCCGCGTCGCGCTCACGGTGCTGCTCGCCGAGGGCCACCTCCTCATCGAGGACGTGCCGGGCGTCGGCAAGACGATGCTCGCCAAGGCCCTCGCGCGGTCGGTCGACTGCAGCGTCCGGCGCATCCAGTTCACCCCGGACCTGCTGCCCAGCGACATCACCGGGGTCAGCGTCTACAACCAGAGCACCCGCGACTTCGAGTTCAAGCCGGGTGCGGTGTTCGCCAACATCGTCGTCGGCGACGAGATCAACCGGGCGTCGCCGAAGACCCAGTCGGCACTGCTCGAGGCGATGGAGGAGCGCCAGGTCACGGTGGACGGGCGTACCTACCACCTCGAGACCCCGTTCATGGTGGTCGCCACCCAGAACCCGATCGAGATGGAGGGCACCTACCCGCTTCCCGAGGCCCAGCGCGACCGGTTCATGGCCCGGGTCTCGATGGGGTACCCCGATCGCGCGGCCGAGCTCGACATGGTCGACCACCACGGTGGCGCCTCCCCGCTCGACGCCGTCGAGCCGGTGGCCGATGCCCAGTCGGTGTCCAAGCTCATCGACGCCGTACGTACGGTGCACGTCTCGCCGGCGGTGAAGCACTACGCGCTCGGGATCGTGACCGCGACCCGGACCAGCCCGGACCTGCGTCTGGGCGCCTCGCCCCGCGCCCTGCTCCACCTCATCCGTGCCGCTCGCGCGTCCGCGGCACTCGACGACCGCGACTACGTCGTGCCCGACGACATCCAGGACCTCGCGGTCCCGGTGCTCGCCCACCGGCTCCTGCCGACGGCTGAGGCGCAGATCGGTCGCGTCGGTCCGGAGCAGGTCGTGGTCGACCTCCTCCAGCGTGTTCCCGTCCCGGAGGCCGGCACCCGCGGATGGTCCGGCCGCGCGTGAGGATGCGATGAACCGGGTCCGCGGCGCTCTCGGCGGCCTGACCCTGCGGGGTCGCGGGCTCCTTGCCGCTGGCGTCGCGGCGGCGGTCTGCGCGGTCGTCCTCGGCCAGCGCGATCTGATGCGCGTCGCGGTCCTGCTGCTGGCACTGCCGCTCGTGGCCGCGGTGGTCGTGTCCCGCACTCGCTACCGCGTGGCGTCGGAGCGGCGGGTCGAGCCCCTGCGGGTGTCCGCCGGCCAGCCGGCACGGGTCAAGCTCCGCCTGGAGAACGTGTCGCGACTGCCGACCGGGCTCTTGCTGCTCGAGGACGACGTCCCCTACGTCCTGGGCTCCCGCCCACGCTTCGTCGTCGACCGGGTCGAGCCCCGCGGCGTCCGGGAGATCTCCTACGCGGTGCGGTCCGACGTCCGCGGCGTCTTCACGATCGGGCCGCTGACGGTCCGGCTGACCGACCCGTTCGGCCTGTGCGAGCTGTCGAGGGCGTTCACGAGCCGCGCCCGCTTCGTGGTGACCCCCCACGTCTCCCAGCTCCCGGCCGTCCCGCTCGGCGGTGAGTGGTCCGGGAGCGGCGACAGCCGGTCCAAGTCGATCGCGGCCGCGGGGGACGACGACATCGCCACTCGCGAGTACCGTCACGGCGACGACCTGCGGCGCGTGCACTGGCGCTCGACCGCCCGGCTCGGCGAGCTCATGGTCCGCCGGGAGGAGCAGCCCTGGCAGAGCCGCGCGACCGTGCTCCTCGACACCCGCAAGGTCGCCCACCTCGGCGACGGTCCGGCGTCGTCGTTCGAGTGGGCGGTGTCAGCGGCGGCGTCCGCGGCCGTCCACCTCTTCCGGCGCGGGTACGCGGTCCGGCTCGTCACGGACACCGGCGCGGTGGTCGGCGGCGGCGCCGAGGGACACCTCACGGTGGGCGACGTCGAGGGCATGATCCTCGACGCCCTGGCCGTCGTGGGTCCGTCGGACGAGCAGACCCTTCGCCCGGCCGCACCTGCCCTTCGGCGTGGCGGCGGTGACGGGCTGCTGGTTGCCGTGCTCGGATCGCTCGACGCGCAGGAGCTCACGGCGCTGACCCGGGTCCGGCGGGGCACCACGACCGCGATCGGGATCCTCGTCGACGTCGCCAGCTGGGCCGCCCGGCCGGGTGCCACGCGATCGGCGACGGGAATCTCGCCGCGGGTCGCGTACGACAACAGCGCCCTGCTCATGCGCCGGTCCGGTTGGCGCGTCCTGACCCCTGGCGTCACGGACTCGCTGGCCGCGTTGTGGCCGCGCGTCTCCTACGTCGGGCTGGACGGGGACGTCACTCTGCGCGAACGAGCCGGCGCCGGGATCCGCCGATGAACGAGCAGCGCCACCTCACCTGGGTCGCCGGGCTCACGACGTTTCTCACCGCCCTCACCCTGAGCCCGCT
>JACCYY010000018.1 GCA_013696235.1 Sporichthyaceae bacterium
GAGCGCCACCAGGCCCCCGCCGGCTCGCTCGCCGACCTCCGTGGCGACCAGTCCCGCCAGGGCGCCGAACCCGACCGCCAGGAGCAGTGCGAGCGGCGCCAGCCAGACGTGCCCGTCGGCGAGCACCGCTCCACCAGGAACGTCGTCGGCCAGGCTCTCGATCAGCGACCTGGTCGCTTCGAGCCCGCCGAGAAGAGCGATCACGAGCCCGATGACAGCGAGGACTGCGATGGCACCGACCGTGCCGGCGTCCCAGCGGCGGGCCGCGAGCGCGGTCCCGGCAAGCGCGGCCAGGGTGAGGAGCAGGGCGACGAGGGCGACCACGATGTTGTCGCGGCCGGGCACGTACGCCGCGGAGTCCCAGACCCCGCCGAGGGTCAGCGCGCTCCCGATGACACCCAGTGGGGTCTCGGCGTTCACGGCGAATGCCTCGACACTCTCGGCGCTGCCGGTGGGGCCGCCCGGCCGGAAGAGCCCGGGGATGATCCACGGGAGGTTCACCACGATGCCAGCCAGGAGCACGACCAGCGCGGCCCGACCGTTGCGACGGGCCAGCACCAGGACGGCGAGGACGAGGCCGAGCACTCCGCCGACCGGGCTGGTCCAGCCGGCGATCGCGAGGAACACGACCACCGGCGCCACCCCGCCGATCAATCCGGTGGTCACCCGGCGTGCGGCCCACGCGATCCACGGCAGGCACGCGTAGCCGACCAGGAAGGTCCAGTCGCCGACGAGGAGGCGCTCGTAGACGAACGGGTTCCAGATGTAGAACGTGGCGGCAGCGAGCCGGGCCACCACGCTGAGGTCGGACAGCAGCGCGCCGGCCCCGGTGCCCGCCAGCACCACGATGACCACGAGCGCGACCTTCTGGAGGATGTCGCCCGGCGCGACCACGGTGCCGAGCGCAACCAGGAAGTCCGCCGGCACGGCGCCGGCGACCCAGCCGTCGAGACCGAGCCAGGCACCCTTGAGCGGTTGCCGCGGGACGAACACCATGTCACCGCGAAGCGCAACGCCACGGCTGGCGAGCAGCGGCGCGAACGCGACCGCCGCGAGCAGGAGCGACCAGATCGCGACGACCAGGCTGTCCCGGCTCGGTCGGCGTTCCACCGGGCGCCCCGCCGGTGGCGGGGGTGGCGGGGGCTGCGACCCGGGCGGTGCGTGCGTGGCCGGAAATGTCATCGTCGGGTCGGAGCTCATGCTTGACCGGCCTCCTGAGCCGTCAGGCGTCTGGACGCGTGCTCCAGACGTCGGTACGGGTGGTGTTCTGCCTTGCAACGGACCAGGGCCACGCAGGGTGCCCGCCGGCCATCGCGAATTATGCCGTGGTCAGACGCCTGCGCGTCCCACCGGGGCGTCTCGTGCAGGATCCAGCGGCGCGCGCAGCGCCATCCACGCTTGCTCGGCGCTCAGTGCGCCGCCTCCTGCCAGGTCCGGCCCCAGCCCACCGAGACGTCCAGCTTCGCGCGCAGCGGGTAGGCGTTCGCCATGCGCGTCCGCACCAGCTCCTCGACCGCGGTCCGCTCGCCGACGGCGACCTCGAGCACGAGCTCGTCGTGCACCTGGAGGACCAGTCGCGAGCGCAGTCCCTCGTCGCGAAGCGCTGCGTCGATGTCCAGCATCGCCACCTTGATGATGTCCGCGGCCGACCCCTGGATCGGCGCGTTGAGCGCCATCCGTTCGGCCATCTCGCGACGCTGGCGGTTGTCGCTCGTGAGGTCGGGTAGGTAGCGCCGGCGACCCAGAATGGTCTCGGTGTACCCCTCCCGGCGCGCCACCTCGACGATCTCGCGCAGGTAGTCGCGCACCCCGCCGAACCGCTCGAAGTACTCGTCCATGAGGCCACGCGCCTCGTCCGGGCTGATGCCGAGCTGGCGGGACAGCCCGTACGCGGACAAGCCGTAGGCGAGGCCGTACGACATCGCCTTGATCTTCGCCCGCATCTCGAGCGTCACCTCGCCAGGTCCCACCTCGAACACGCGGGAGGCGACGGTCGTGTGGAGGTCCTCACCCTCCTCGAACGCGGCGAGCAGGGCCGCGTCGTCGGAGAGGTGAGCCATGATCCGCATCTCGATCTGGGAGTAGTCCGCGGTCATCAGCGCGTCGTAGCCGGAACCCACGACGAACGCCGTGCGGATCCGCCGGCCCTCCGCCGTCCGGATCGGGATGTTCTGCAGGTTCGGGTCGACCGACGACAGCCGGCCGGTGGCCGCGATCGTCTGCTGAAACGTGGTGTGGATCCGACCCACGTCGTCGATCATCGGCAGCAGCCCGTCGATGACGGTCTTGAGCCGTGTCACGTCGCGATGTCGCAGCAGGTGCGCCAGGAACGGGTGGTCGGTCCGCGCCGCGAGCTCGATGAGCGACTCCGCGTCGGTGGTGTACCCAGTCTTGATCCGCTTCGTCTTGGGCAGGTCGAGCTCGTCGAACAGCACGACCTGGAGCTGCTTCGGCGAACCGAGGTTGACCTCCCGACCGATCACGGCGTACGCGGCGATGGCGGCCGCGCTCACCTGGTCGGCGAACTCGGAGCCCAGCTCGGTCAGGTAGTCCGCGTCGACCGCGATGCCGGTCCGCTCCATGGAGGCGAGGACGTCGACGAGCGGGAGCTCGACGGTCTGAAGCAGCGTGGCGCCACCGAGCTCGGTGAGCTTGGCGTCGAGCGCCTCGGCGAGGTCGAGCACCGCCCGCGCCTTGATCATCGCGCCGGTGGCGAGGTCCTCCTCGTCACCGCCGTCGAGCGAGAGCTGGCCGGTGCCGCCGGCACCGGTCACCTCGTCGACTCGCAGGTCGCGCTGGAGGTGCCGGACGGTGAGATCGGCGAGCTCGAACGACCGTTGGTCCGGCGCCAGCAGATACGCCGCCAGGGCGGTGTCGCTGACCAGGCCGGCCAGGCTCCAGCCGTACGCCGCGAGGGCCAGCAGCGGCCCCTTGGCATCGTGCATCGCCTTGGGCCGGGCCGGGTCGGCCAGCCATCTCGCGAACGCGGTGTCGTCGGCCTGGTCCAGCAGCTGCGGGTCGAACCAGGCCGCGGAGCCGTCGGCGGTGGCCAGTGCGATGCCGCCCAACCGTCCGGTGCCGCGACCCCAGGTCCCGGTGAGCTGCAGGCCGAGGCGCGCACCGGGTGGCGCGTGCTGCTCCAGCCAGGCAGTCAGCTCGCCGGTCGTGAGTCGTACGGTGTCGAGCTCGAAGCCCTCCTCGGCCTCGGGCTCGGCAGACTCGACCGTCGCGTAGAGGCGTTCGCGCAGCACCCGGAACTGGAGGGCGTCGAACACGTCTGCCACCGCGTCGCGGTCCCAGGCGCGGCGGCGCATGTCGTCGAGCCCGACGTCGATCTCGACGTCGCGGACGAGCTCGGTGAGCCGGCGGTTGCGCATGACGCTTGCCAGCGCTGCGCGCAACGCGTCGCCGGCCTTGCCCTTGACCTCGTCGACCCGGTCGACGAGCGCGGCCAGGCTGCCGTACTCGCGGACCCACCTCGCCGCGGTCTTCTCCCCGACGCCGGGGATGTTCGGGAGGTTGTCCGACGGGTCGCCCCGGAGCGCTGCGTAGTCGGGGTACTGCGCGGGCGACAGACCGTAGCGCTCAACCACCGCCGCGGGCGTCATCCGGGAGATCTCGGATACCCCGCGCTTGGGGTAGAGCACGGTCACCTGGTCCGAGACCAGCTGGAAGGTGTCCCGGTCGCCGGAGACCACGAGCACGTCGAACCCCGACCGCTCGGCGGTCGTCGCGATCGTCGCGATGATGTCGTCGGCCTCGTACTGGTCCTTGACGATCACCGGGATGTGGAGCGCGCCGAGCACCTCCTTGATGAGCGGCAGCTGGGCGCCGAACTCGTCGGGCGTCTTGGACCGGCCGGCCTTGTACTCGGGATACTCCGCGGACCGAAACGTCGATCTGGAGAGGTCGAACGCCACCGCGATGTGGGTCGGCGCCTCGTCCCGGAGCGCGTTGATGAGCATGGACGTGAAGCCGAACACGGCATTCGTGGTCTGACCGCTCGTGGTGGAGAAGTTCTCCGGCGGCAGGGCGTAGAACGCCCTGTACGCGAGCGAGTGGCCGTCGAGCAGAAGCAGGCGCGGTGGCACACCGTCAGGCCCGTCACCAGCCGGCGCGGTGGACTCGGCCACGAGCTCGTCGGCCGGCACGCTGTCGGTGCTCGTCCCGCTGGCCACGGCCGCGAGCCTAGTGTGATGCCCCGACAGCCCAGGTCCCTGCGGAGGCGTGATGACGAGCGGCCCGACCAGTGCTCGGCGCGTGGACCAGCGCCTCGACGTGACCATGGGCATCGAGATCCTCGAAGCATCTGCAGACCGGGTGGTCGCGACGATGCCGGTCGCCGGGAACACGCAGCCGTACGGGCTCCTGCACGGCGGCGCCACCTGCGTGCTCGCCGAGACCGCCGGATCGATCGCCGCGACGTTGCACGCCGGGGACGGCCGGATGGCCGTCGGCGTCGACCTCAACGCGACCCACCACCGGGCCATGCGCGACGGGGTCGTCACCGGCGTGGCCACGCCGGTGCACCGTGGCCGCTCGGTGGCCTGCTACGAGGTCGTGGTCAGCGACGCGGCCGGCCGGCGCGTGGCGACGGCCCGGCTCACCTGCCAGCTCATCGACGCACCCGGCGTCGCCCACGCCGCGCTCGTGCCGTGAAGGTCAGTGCTCGCCGGAGGTCTTGACGGCGCGGAAGGCTCGGGTGCTGGTGAGCACGGCCCGGGCGCGCCGCCGCCGCGCCACCACTTCTGAGGCTCGATCGCGAGACCCTCCCGGCGTGACGAGCTCGCCGGAGAGCTGGCGGCGCAGCACGCCCGTCGGCACCGTGCGGTGGGCGATTCCGGGCGTGAGCGCGAGCCGGGCGTAGAACCGGTTCGCCTCGCGCAGGGTCGGCGGCACCGCGACCATGATCTCCGGCGCACCCACCTCCTCGGCGAACGTCGCGGCCGCCTCGACCAGCGCCGAACCGGCGCCGCGCCGGCGGGCGGACTCGGCGACGTGCAGGTAGGCGACCCGCACGCAGGTGGCGTCCTCGAACGGCGCGATCGGCTCGCAGCTCAGGCAGGCCAGGCCGACGACGACGTCATCGAGCTCGGCGACCAGGAGCCGGACGTCGGTGTCGTGCGCGGCCCGCTCCACGCGGGTGCGGATCGCGTTCTCACTCGCCGATCCCATCGCGCGGGCGGCTGGGCCGGCTGCCCGGCGGGCCTCGGCCCACAGCCCGACCAGCTCTGGTATGTCGGCCGGCCGGGCATCTCGCACCGTGATCCGCGGTCCCCGCACGCCCGCTCCCGTCCATAAGCCGTACGTGAGGCATCGCCAGCGGCGGCGCCAT
>JACCYY010000022.1 GCA_013696235.1 Sporichthyaceae bacterium
GCGTCGGTGTCGAGGACCGGCGCCACCGCTAGACGCCCCAACGCAGGCCCGGCGTGCTGACGGGGGCGTCCCAGAGCCGAAGCAGCTCGTCATCGAGCGCGAGCAGGGTGAGCGAGCAACCAGCCATGTCGAGACTCGTGATGTACGAGCCGACGAGCGACCTGATGACCGTCACCCCGGCCTTGGCGAGCAGCTGGTCGATCTCGTGGTACATGAGGTAGAGCTCGATCTGGGGGGTAGCGCCCATCCCGTTCACGAACGCGAGAACCCCGTCGGAGCCGGTGAAGTCGAGGTCGGCGAGCACCGGCTCGACCAGCATCGCCGCGACCTCGCGGGCCGAGGCCACTGGCACGCGCCGCCGCCCTGGCTCGCCGTGGATCCCGATCCCGATCTCCATCTCGTTCTCGGGCAGGTCGAACGTCGGAGTACCGGCGGCCGGGACGGTGCAGGACGTGAGGGCCATGCCCATGCTGCGTCCCTGCTCGTTGACCCGCTGGGCCAGGGTGGCGACATCAGCGAGCGAGCGGCCGTCCTCCGCGGCTGCGCCGGCGATCTTCTCGACCAGCACAGTGACCCCCACGCCTCGGCGGCCGGCCGTGTAGAGGCTGTCCTGCACGGCGACGTCGTCGTCCGTCACGACGGCGACCACCTCGGTGCCGGTCTCGGCCGAAGCGAGCTCGGCGGCCATCTCGAAGTTCATGACGTCGCCGGTGTAGTTCTTGACGATGTGGAGCACGCCGGCACCGCCGTCCACCGCTTGCGTCGCGGCCAGCATCTGGTCCGGTACAGGTGACGTGAACACCTCGCCGGCGCAGGCGGCGTCGAGCATGCCGCGGCCGACGAAACCGCCGTGCAGCGGCTCGTGGCCGGAGCCGCCGCCGGAGATGATCCCGACCTTTCCCTGGACCGGCGCGTCACCACGGATGACGAGCTTGTGCTCGTGGTCGACCCGGAGCTCTGGATGCGCGGCGGCCACCCCACGCAGCGCCTCGGCGACGAGGTCGGCTGGGTCATTGATCAACTTTTTCACGGCTGCTCCCGGCTGAGCGAGACTGGCTACGGCTGAAGGTCATTCGGTAATGTCGAATCCAAGTGAGATTAACGCTGGCGCCAGCGGCGGCACAAGAGGTCTGGTCCGAGCTGGCCGGGGGCCCGGCCTGCGATCGCGGCGTCTCGAGCGTCTGCGGTCCGGGCACAGCGGGAGGAGCGTCGGGCGAATGCTTGCGAACGACGGATGATCCAGTCGATCGACCGGGCGATCCGGATCCTCAACCTCCTCCAGGGCGCCCGCCGGATGAGCCTGAGCGAGATCGCCGGCCAGCTCGAGCTCCCGCCGTCGACTGTTCACGGCATCCTCAAGACCCTGGTGGTGCACGGGATGGTGGGCCAGGAGGCCGCGGCGGGTCGCTATCGTCTCGGCCCGACGGTGCTGCGCCTGGGCAGCGTGTTCCTGGAGACGCTCGAGCTGCGGGCTCGCGCGCTCGCCTGGTCGGAGGACCTCGCACAGCGCACGGGTTTCGCCGTCCGGGCCGGCGTGCTCTCCCTCGGCGACGTGGTGATCATCCATCACGAGCCCCGGCCGGACGGCACGCGTCAGGTGCCCGAGGTCGGCATCGTGATCCCGGCGCACGTCAGTGCGCTCGGCAAGGGCGTCCTGGCGTACGACCGAGCGGCCGCCGACGAGATGCTCAGCCGGCCCGACGCGCTGTTCGCGATGACCGGCGAGACCGTCACAGACCGGCGTACTTTCCGGCGACGCCTGCGCGAAACGCAGCGCAGCGGCCTGGCCACCGAGGTCGAGGAGGCCGTCCTCGGCGAGTGCAGCGCAGCCGCGCCGATCTTTCAGAGCTGTGGCGAGATCGTGGGCGCGATGGGCATCGTCGTACCTGCCTCGGAGTGGCCGGTCCCGCCCGCTGCTCTCGACGCGCTCCGGGCGGCCGCCCGCGCCGTCTCGCGCGAGCTGGGTGCGGCCACCTGGCCGGCGGCCTCCGGGCCAGGTCTCGGGCCAGCACGCCGCACCCCGGTCGTGATCATTCGCCAACCCTTGGGGTAGGAAAGGGGTGCAGCCCCCCGTCCGAATTGGTGTCGCCGGTCAGTCGGCGCCCGCACCCGACCGAGAGGACAGCGCACGCATGGCAGCGAAGAAGACCGCCCAGAGGAAGTCGACCACCCCGAGCTACACCGTCCCCGGGATGACGACCAAGGAGGGCGGCGAGATCGCGGCCATCCTGCAGGACCGGCTGAACGCGCTCACCGACCTCCACCTCACGCTCAAGCACGTCCACTGGAACGTCGTCGGCCCGCAGTTCATCGCCGTGCACGAGATGCTCGATCCCCAGGTGGACGCCGTGCGCGCGATGTCCGACGTCCTCGCGGAGCGGATCGCGACGCTCGGAGCATCGCCGGTCGGGACGCCAGGCTCCCTCGTGGCCCAGCGGTCGTGGGACGACTACTCGCTCGGTCGGGCCGGCGCGATCGAGCACCTCGGCGCACTGGACGTGGTCTACACGGGGGTGATCGAGGACCACCGTGAGGCGATCGAGAAGACCGGCGACCCGGACCCCGTCACCGAGGACATCCTGATCGCGCAGTCCGGTCAGCTCGAGCTGTTCCACTGGTTCATCCGGGCTCACCTGGAGGACCCCGGCGGCCACCTCGCCACTGCCTCCGCCTCCACCGAGCGGTCGGCCGCGGCGAAGACCGAGCGGGTCAGCACGCGGTGACGGCTGTGCTCTCCTAGCCGGTGGCCCGAACCCCTGACGGACCGCCGCCGCAGCCGACGGTCCAGCGGCTGCGGATTCGGTACGCGAAGCGAGGACGGCTGCGCTTCTCCAGCCATCGCGACTTCCAGCGCGCGCTCGAGCGAGCGCTGCGACGCGCGGACGTCCCGATCGCGTACTCGGCCGGCTTCACGCCGCATCCGAAGGTGTCGTACGCGAACGCGGCGCCGACCGGCGCGGCCAGCGAGGCCGAGTACCTCGAGATCGGGCTGGCCGAGATGTGCGATCCCGAACGGCTCCGGCTCGCCCTGGACGAGAGCCTGCCGCCGGGCCTGGACATCCTCCAGGTCGTCGAGGCGTCAGGCCTGGCCCTCGCTGAACGCCTGCAGGCCAGCCAGTGGCTGATCGAGATGCCCGGGGTCGAGCCGGCGGTCGCGGACGAGGCGGCGCAGGCGTTTCTCGCCGCGCCGGCGGTCGAGGTCTCGAGGATGACGAAGTCAGGTCTGCGGACCTTCGACGCGCGAGCCGCGGTCCTCCGTCTCAACCCTGGGCGCCAAGAGCTCGAGGGCGCGTTGACGGCGGCCCACCCGGAGCCGTGTGCGATACTCGACGTGGTCGTACGTCATGTCACACCAACCGTACGACCGGATGACGTCCTCACCGGCTTGTGTGCCGTTGCCGACCTCGTGCCGCCGATGCCGGTCCACTTGACCAGGCTCGCGCAGGGGCCGCTCGATCCGCAGACCGGGGACGTCGGGGATCCGCTGAGCGCCTGATCGCGCCGTTCGATCGACGCATCGCCCAGTGCCCTCCCCGCCGTCGCGAGCTCGTCATCCCCACCCACAGGCTTTCCGGCACAACAGATCCAGGCCGGACTTGACACAGTCCCCGTGCGGCGCCGAAACCGGCGCCCGGGGCACGACAGGAGCACCATCCATGCTCGAGACCGAGCAGACGACGAACACCACCGACACCACCACCGACGGCACCGCTCCCGCCAAGAAGACCGCGCGGAAACGGGCCACGAAGAAGGTCACCGGCAACGACACCCCGTCGGCCGGCACCGAGCCGGCGGCTGCTGCGACGACGAAGAAGGCGACCGCGCGCCGGAGCACTGCGAAGAAGACCGAAGCCGCCCCAGCCAGCACCGGGTCGGCGCCGGTCGACGCGCCCGCGACCGCAGCGGCCGCGTCCGAGACCGCTGCCCCCCCGGTGAAGAAGCCCGCCCGTCGGGCCACCAAGAAGGCGGCGCCGCCGGCCGAATCGCCCTTCGCCGCCACCGAGTCGCCAGAGCCAGCGCCCCGGGTATCCCGCTCAGCTCGTCGCGTCGCTGCCCCGGCGATGCTCTTCCAGGCGCCGGAGCCCGTCGCTGCGCCTCCGGCCGCGACGTCGGAAGCCCCCACCACCGCGACCCGGCGGACCCGTACGCGGTCGGCGTCCAGGACGGCCGGGGCACCGGGGCACGCCGAAGACGTGCCGAGGGCCGCGAGCGTGGACGCTTCCGCCGACGCGTCCACCACCAGTTCCGGCGAGGCGCCCGCCGAGCCGGCACCGACGCGATCCCGTCGCACCCGTTCCAGGTCCGCAGCGGCCGCTGACCCGTCCACCGAGACCGCCGCCAGCACCTCCTCCCGTGATCGCGCGGTCGACGCCGTGGCCGAGGTCGACGTCGCGCCGGGGGATGATCGCGCCGAGACCACCGCCGAGGGCGACCTCGACGGAGCTGCCGAGCCATCCTCCAGCTCGCGTCGGCGTCGTCGGGGCAGCCGAGGCCGGGGCCGCAAGCCCGCGACGTCCGACGACGGCGACAGCGAGACCGCCGACACCGACGGCAGCGACGAGGTCGAGGAGCCGTATGACGACACCGCCGCGGTTGCCCCGACCAGCCGATCGAGTCGGTCGAGGTCCCGCTCTCGGTCGGGCGGCTCCAAGCCGGCCCCGGGGACCGAGCCCGACGCCGGGGCGGCCGATGACGACCGGTCCGAGCCTGGGCGCAGCGCCGCGGACGACGGGACCGACGACGACCAGCCGACCGACGAGACCGGCTCGGGCTCGAGCAGCAGTCGCCGCC